>NZ_KV833341.1:71281-72009 GCF_001837615.1 Corynebacterium sp. HMSC070H05 | reverse complement strand
CCGAAGGAAGAGAAGAAGGCTGCTCCGAAGAAGTCCTCTGGTGAGGGCACCAAGGTTGAGATGCCGGAGCTCGGCGAGTCCGTCACCGAAGGCACCATCACCACCTGGCTGAAGGAAGTCGGCGACGAGGTTGAGGTCGACGAGCCGCTGCTCGAGGTCTCCACTGACAAGGTCGACACCGAAATCCCGTCCCCGGTTGCTGGCACCCTGATCGAGGTCCTGGCGCAGGAAGACGACACCGTTGAGGTCGGCGACGTCATTGCCCGCATCGGTGACGCTGACGCTGCTGCTTCCTCCGACGACTCCAACGAAGACGAAGCCGAGGCCGAAGAAGAAGCACCGGCTAAGGCTGAGGAGCCGAAGGAAGAGAAGAAGGCTGCTCCGAAGCAGGCTTCCGGTTCCGCTACCGACGTTGAGATGCCGGAGCTCGGTGAGTCCGTCACTGAGGGCACCATCACCACTTGGCTGAAGGAGGTCGGCGACGAGGTTGAGGTCGACGAGCCGCTGCTCGAGGTCTCCACTGACAAGGTCGACACCGAGATCCCCTCCCCTGTCGCTGGTGTGATCCTGGAGATCAAGGCTGAGGAGGACGACACCGTCGAGATCGGCGACGTCATCGCGATTATTGGCGACGAGGGCGAAACCCCGGCCGGCGACGACTCCGCCGACGCCAAGGAAGAGCCGAAGGCTGAGGAACCGGCTGAGGAGCCGAAGGAAGAGAAGAAGGC
>NZ_KV833341.1:0-71181 GCF_001837615.1 Corynebacterium sp. HMSC070H05 | reverse complement strand
ACCGAAATCCCGTCCCCGGTTGCTGGCACCATCATCGAGATCCTCGCTGAAGAGGACGACACCGTTGAGGTGGGCGACGTGATCGTGATCATCGGCGACGCTGACGCCGCTGCTGCTTCCGACGACTCCGCCGACGAGGCCGAGGACGAGGTCGAAGAGGCTGAAGAAAAGGCCGAGGAGAAGGCCGAAGAGAAGGCTGAAGAGAAGAAGCCGGAGCCGAAGGAAGAGCCGAAGCAGGAGGCTCCGAAGGCTGCTTCCACCGAGTCCAAGAACGCTTCCGCGAAGGTGAACAACGGCGACAACGTCCCGTACGTCACCCCGCTGGTGCGCAAGCTGGCTGAGAAGCACGGCGTTGATCTGAACACGGTTGAGGGCACTGGTGTTGGTGGCCGCATCCGTAAGCAGGATGTCCTGGCTGCCGCTGAGGGCGGTAAGGCTGAGGGTGCATCTGCTTCCTCGTCTGCGACGAAGGAGCAGACGGAGCAGCCGAAGGGCGAGCGTGCGAACTGGTCCACCAAGTCTGTGGATCCGGCGAAGGCGGAGCTCATCGGCACCACTCAGCGCGTGAACCGCATCCGCGAGATCACCGCTGCGAAGATGGTCGAGTCGCTGCAGACGACTGCCCAGCTGACCCACGTGCAGGAAGTCGACGTCACCCGTGTGGCGGAGCTGCGCAAGAAGGTGAAGCCGGCGTTCGTCGAGAAGCATGGCGCAAACATCACGTACCTGGCCTTCTTCATCAAGGCCACGGCAGAGGCGCTTGTGTCCCACCCGAACGTGAACGCTTCCTACGACGCGGATGCGAAGGAGATCACCTACCACGAGGACGTCAACATCGGTATCGCTGTTGATACCCCGATGGGTCTGTTGGTGCCGGTGATCAAGCAGGCGCAGAAGAAGAACCTTGCGGAGATTGCGAAGGCGATCACCGACCTGGCCGAGCGCGCACGCAACAAGAAGCTGCGTCCGGACGACCTGTCTGGCGCAACCTTCACGGTGACCAACATTGGTTCCGAGGGTGCGCTGCTGGATACTCCGGTGCTGACCCCGCCGCAGGCTGGCATTCTGGGTACGGCTGCGATTGAGAAGCGCCCGGTCATCGTGACCGAGGATGGCATTGACTCCATCGCGATCCGTCAGATGTGCTACCTGCCGTTCACCTACGATCACCAGCTGATCGACGGTGCGGACGCTGGTCGTTTCGTCACGACCATCAAGGACCGCATCGAGGAGGGTGACTTCGAGGCTGACCTCGATATCTAACCTCTAGCAGGCGAAAGCCCGGCACTGATTTATGTCAGTGCCGGGCCTTCTTTTTATGTTTACACTGGCGCGCATGACAGGCACATTCAAATCTTTCCGCAACAACACTGAACATTTCATGCGCGAGGCACTCGGCGGCCTTGTGGCCGCGCATCCTTTTGCGGAGTGGCACAACGAGGGGTTCGTGGGGCTTTTGCGTGACGACGACTCCCCCGCCCGCGTCGCCGTCATCTCCGGCGGCGGGTCGGGTCACGAGCCGATGCACGCCGGGTTCGTCGGCGAGGGGATGCTGGACGCGGCTTGCCCGGGGCTGCTGTTTACGTCCCCGAACGCGGTGCAGATTGGCGCGGCAACGGAGTGGGCAGATCGTGGCCGTGGCGTTGTGCATGTGGTGAAGAACTACACGGGCGATGTCATGAACTTCACCGTTGCGGGCAACCACGCCGATGCGGAGGTGAAGCAGGTGTTGGTGGCTGACGATGTGGCAACCGAGATCGACAACGATGACTCGCCGGGGAGGCGGGGTACGGGGGCGACGGTGATCGTCGAGAAGATTGCGGGTGCTGCTGCGGCGCGTGGCGACGACCTCGGCGCCGTTGCGGAGGTTGCGCAGCGGGCGGCGGATCAGTCGCGAAGCATGGCGGTGGCGCTGCAGCCTGGCCACTCCCCGACGAGTGACCGCGCGACGTTCGACCTCGACGAGGGGCAGATTGAGGTCGGTGTTGGTATTCACGGTGAGCCGGGTGTGGAGCGTCGTGATCAGGCGGGGTCGAAGCCGTCGGCAAAGGCGTTGGTCGAGGAGCTCCTCGATGCGGTGCTGGCCTCGCTCAAGGACAACGGCGTTGAGGTGGATGACGCCATGCTGTTTGTGAACGGTTTGGGTGGCACGAGCGAGCTGGAGTTAGACCTGGTGTTCGGCGAGGCCCTCAAGCAGTTGTCGGACCGTGGTGTGACGGTGCGTCGCGGCATGCGTGGGTCGTTGGTGACGTCGCTGAACATGGCTGGTATTTCGCTGACGGTGACAGCACTCGACGACGAGCTCATCAGCCTGCTCGACGCGGAAACCCAGGCACCAGCCTGGCCTGATTTGGTCCGCGACCCGCAGTATTCCGACGCCACGATGACGGACGACGAACAGCAGCCAGACAGTGGCGAGGCAAACGTGTGGCTTTCGGCCTTTGTGGATCGCCTCGCAGCTGCCTACGACGACCTGACGGCGCTAGACCGCGAGGCCGGCGATGGCGACTTTGGCCAGAACATGGAGGCGGCCTTCGGTGATATGACTAC
Source organism: Corynebacterium sp. HMSC070H05 (assembly GCF_001837615.1). Taxonomy (NCBI): domain Bacteria; kingdom Bacillati; phylum Actinomycetota; class Actinomycetes; order Mycobacteriales; family Corynebacteriaceae; genus Corynebacterium; species Corynebacterium sp. HMSC070H05. The sequence goes on along the minus strand of NZ_KV833341.1, from coordinate 68,631 downwards.
CCCGATTCGGGGCAATGATTCCGAGGTGCTGAACTTCTTCGCCCATCGGATGTTGGTTCGCGCGGGTGGTACGTCGGGGGCGGTGCTGGGCACGTTCTTCCGCGAGATGGCTGACGTGTTTGAGCGCGCCAATGTGGATTCGCGGGAAGCGGACGGCGCTGCGTTTGGCAAGGCGCTGGCTGAGGGCCTGCAAAACGGCGTGACTGCCATTACTGAGCTCGGTGGCGCGAAGGAGGGCGACAACACGCTTATCGACGCCCTCGTGCCCGCCGCAAAGGCCACCGAATCGCTCGATGGCGCTGCCACTGTGGAGGACGTTCTTGAGCACGTATTCGCAGCTGCCGTCGAGGGCGCAAAGTCCACCCGCGGCATGCAGGCGAAGAAGGGGCGGGCCTCCTACCTGGGAGAAAGAGCAAAGGACGTGCCGGATCCCGGCGCGATTGCGGTGACGTGGTTGTTTGGTGCAGCGGACGTGAGGGAGTTCTAAAACCCTGGTAGACCGCTTTGTCTTATTGGTGGGTGTCACGGACGTGTTTGCCCGCTATGCTTGGGCGTGCTCGTACGCCCCGAGATAAGGAGCCTTCAGTTGGATTACATTTCCCGTCATATTGGCCCAAACCAGGATGAACAGCAGCAATTGCTGGACGCGCTGGGTTACGAAAGTATCGATGCGCTGATTGCTGCAGCGGTGCCAGGCGGGATCCTGGCTGAGCAGCCGCTTGATCTGCCGGATGCGCTTACGGAATACGAGGCTCAGGCTCGACTGCGTGAGTTGGCTGGCAAGAACAAGGTCTTGCGCGCGTTCTATGGCCAGGGCTTTAACTCGACTCTCACGCCACCGGTGATTCGTCGTGGTGTGGTGGAGGATGCTGGCTGGTACACCGCGTATACCCCGTATCAGCCGGAGATTTCTCAGGGGCGCCTGGAGGCGCTGCTGAATTTCCAGACCATGGTGCAGGATCTGACTGGTTTGGATATTGCGAACGCTTCGCTTCTCGACGAAGCCTCAGCCGCCGCGGAAGCAGTTGGCCTGATGGCTCGTGTGGTGAAGAAGGGTCGCCGTGTGCTGTTGGATGCTCGTTTGCATCCGCAGGTGATCAACGTGGCTGCAGAGCGCGCCCGTGCGATTGATCTTGAGGTTGAGGTTGTTGACCTCACCGAGGGTGTTGTCGGCGAGGACCTGGTGGGCGCGGTGTTTGCCTACCCGGGTACCGAGGGCGACGTTGCGGATCCGCGTCCGGTGATCGAGGCGATCCACGAGCGTGGCGGCCTGGTTGCGGTTGACGCGGACATTCTTGCGCTGACGCTGTTGGAGTCCCCTGGTGAGTTCGGTGCGGATATCGCAATCGGCACCACCCAGCGCTTGGGTGTGCCGCTGTTCTACGGTGGCCCGCACGCCGCCTACATGGCTGTGCGCGAGAAGTTGCAGCGTCAGATGCCGGGCCGCCTCGTTGGCGTGTCCAAGGATGCGGAGGGCTACCCCGCATACCGCCTGGCGTTGCAGACGCGTGAGCAGCACATTCGCCGTGAGCGTGCGACGTCCAACATCTGTACTGCTCAGGCACTGCTGGCGGTGACGGCGTCGATGTACGCGGTCTACCACGGCCCGGACGGGCTGACGCAGATCGCTCGCGCGATTCACCAGCGCGCGACGGATTTTGCTGCCGCTCTTGAGAAGGCTGGCGTGAAGGTCAAGCATGCTGAGTTCTTCGACACTGTTGCGGTGGAGGTTGACGGGGCGCGTGGTGTCGTCGATAAGTTTGCGCAGGCGGGCTACCTCGTTCGCGCGATTGACGACAACACGGTCGGCGTGTCTTTTGGCGAGGACACCACGGATGCGGATGTTTCGGCGCTGCTGGCCGGCTTCGGCGCGGAGGCTGCGACCGGCGAGTCTCGTATCCCTGCGGCACTTGTGCGCAAGACCGAGTTCCTCACCCACGAGACGTTTAACCGCATCCACTCTGAGACCCAGATGATGCGCTACATCCGTGAACTTGGTGATAAGGATCTGGCGCTGGATCGCACGATGATCCCGCTGGGTTCCTGCACGATGAAGCTCAACCCGACCGCGGGCCTTGAGGCGATTACCTGGCCTGATTTTGCCAACGTGCACCCCTACACCCCGGATGAGTACACCGAGGGCTGGCGCGAGCTTATCGACGAAATCCGCTCCTGGCTGGTTGAAATCACCGGCTACGCCGAGGTGTCCGTCCAGCCGAACTCCGGTGCGAACGGCGAGTTGGCCGGCCTGTTGGCGATCCGTCGCTACCACGTGGCCAACGGCGATACCGAGCGTGACATCTGCCTGATTCCGGCGTCAGCGCACGGTACGAACGCGGCGTCGGCGACGCTTGCGAACCTGCGGGTGGTCGTGGTCAAGACTGCGGACGATGGCTCCATTGACATCAACGACTTGGACGAAAAGTTGGCCAAGCACGAAGGCCACGTCGCAGCGATCATGCTCACCTACCCCTCCACGCACGGCGTGTACGAGGAAGACGTGCGCGTGGTCTGTGACAAGGTGCATGCGGCTGGCGGCCAGGTCTACATCGACGGCGCGAACATGAACGCCCTGACCGGCATCGCCCGCCCTGGCGACTTCGGCGGCGACGTGTCTCACCTGAACCTGCACAAGACGTTCACCATCCCGCACGGTGGCGGTGGTCCGGGTGTTGGCCCGATCGGTGTGGCCGAGCACCTCATCCCGTTCTTGCCGTCCAACCCGAACGTGCCGCTAGAGCAGGCCGCTGCGGAGATCGACGGCTCGGCTGGCGTGCCGGTGGCCTCCACCCTGTTTGGCTCGGCTGGTGTGCTGCCGATTTCCTGGTCGTACATCGCCATGTCCGGTGCGGAAGGACTGCGCAGTGCCACGGCGCACGCGGTGCTGAACGCGAACTACATTGCGAACGAACTCAACGACTCCTTCCCGGTCCTCTACACCGGCAACAACGGTCTTGTCGGCCACGAGTGCATCCTGGATCTGCGCGAACTCACTGATCAGTCCGGTGTGACCGCCGCCGATGTGGCCAAGCGTCTGGTGGACTACGGCTTCCACGCCCCCACCCTGGCATTCCCGGTTGCGGGCACGCTCATGGTGGAGCCGACCGAGTCCGAGGACCTGGCTGAGATCGACCGCTTCATCGAGGCAATGCGCTCCATCCGTGCGGAGATCCAGGAGATCATTGACGGCAAGATCGAGTACGAAAAGTCCGTGGTCCACAACGCGCCGTACACCGCGCACAGCGTGGCCCGTGACGAGTGGCCGTACGAGTTCACCCGTGAGCAGGCCGCCTACCCGGTGGATCGTCTCGTCCACCAGAAGTACTTCCCGCCAGTGCGTCGTGTTGACGAAGCATTCGGCGACCGCAACCTCCAATGCGCATGCCCGCCGCCGGAGGCCTTCGACATCACTGACGACACTAACGGCACCGACAACTAGGAGTAAGGAGAACACCCATGCCACAGACTCCCCTGTTTGCTAAGCACGAGGCGCTCAACGCCTCCTTCACCGACTTCGGTGGCTGGACCATGCCGCTGAAGTACGCCTCCGAGTTGGAAGAGCACCGCGCGGTGCGCAACGACGTTGGCATTTTCGACCTGTCCCACATGGGCGAAATCGACGTCAAGGGCCAGGACGCTGCAGCGTTTTTGGACTACGCGTTGATCTCCAACATGTCCATCCTGAAGGTGGGCAAGGCGAAGTATTCGATGATTGTCGATGAAAACGGCGGCATCCTCGACGACTTGATCACATACCGCTTCGACGACAACCACTTCATGGTTGTACCCAATGCTGGCAACACCGCAGCCGTGTGGGCGGCGTTCGAGGCACGCAAGGGCGACTTCGACGTCGAGCTGCGCAACGACTCCGAAGCCACCGGCCTAGTTGCCGTCCAGGGTCCGCGCTCCCTCGAGGTGCTCAACCCGCTGCTGGACGGCGATGCTGGCGCGCTTGAGTACTACTCCGGCGCTTGGTTCTCGCTTCGCTCGAACGACACAACAGTCGACGATGCGAAGCGAGTCGACGTGTTTGTCGCCCGCACCGGTTACACCGGTGAGGACGGCTTCGAACTGTTCTGCGCGGCCGAAGACACCGTTGCCGTGTGGGACGCTGTCATCGGCTCCGGTACCCCGTGTGGTTTGGCTGCACGTGACTCGCTGCGTCTCGAGGCATCCATGCCGTTGTACGGCAACGAATTGACCGCCGACATCACCCCGGTGGAGGCCGGGATGGGCCGTGCGTTTGCAAAGAAGGAGGCGGACTTCGTCGGTAAGCAGGCGCTCACTGGTCGTGAACCAAGCGTCGTTATCGCTGGTCTGACGTCTGAGCAGCGCCGTGCCGCACGTCAGGGCGCCGAGGTGTACCTGGCGGGTACTGAGGACAAGATCGGCGTGGTCACCTCTGGCCAGCCTTCGCCGACGCTGGGCTACCCGGTCGCACTCGCACATGTGGATCCGGCACACACGGAAGTGGGCACCGAAGTGGAAGTTGATATCCGCGGACGCCGCTACCCGTTTACTATTGCAGCAACCCCGTTTTACACCCGAGAGGACGCATAACTATGGCTCTGAAGCAGGATTTCTACTACTCCGAGGACCACGAGTGGATCAACGCCACCCCGGACACCGCCGTTGGCCAGACCGTACGCGTGGGCATCACCCACGTCGCTGCTGACCGCCTCGGTGAGGTTGTGTTCGCGGAACTGCCGCAGGTCGGCGACACCGTCACCGCAGGCGAAACCTGCGGTGAGATCGAGTCCACCAAGTCGGTCTCTGATCTGTACTCCCCGGTCACCGGCACGGTCACCGCTGTCAACGAGGACATCGACGGCGCGTATGAGGCCATCAACAACGACCCGTACGGCGAAGGCTGGCTCTACGAGGTTGAGGTCGAAGAGGTCGGCCCGCTCATGACCGCCGACGAGTACGGCGCCGCTAACGGCGTGTAGTACACATCTCTGCCGGGGACTAGGGTTGGGCGCATGACTGCGCCACGTGACCCGTTTTTCCCCGCCGAGAAGTCCATCCGAGCCTCAGACTCGCCCATTGACGTGCGCGAGCTGGGGCTCGTGGATTATCAGCAGGCCTGGGATCTTCAGGCCGAGATTGCCGCGCAGCGCGCCAAGGATGAGGTGGGCGACACCATCCTGGTGTTGGAGCACCCCTCCACATTCACTGCCGGCAAGCGCACCCAGCCGGAGGATATGCCGGATGCTTCCTACCCCGTCCCGGTTGTGACGGTGGACCGTGGCGGTCGCATCACCTGGCACGGCGAAGGCCAACTCGTGGTGTACCCGATTATTAAGTTGGCCGAGCCGGTAGATGTCGTCGATTATGTGCGCCGCCTCGAAGAAGCCCTCATTCAAACCGTGCGGGCAGCCGGGGTGACCACCGCAGGGCGTATCGACGGCCGCTCGGGCGTCTGGGTACCCGCTGAAACTAAGGCGGCCTCCCCTGAGGCCTCGACACGTGAGCGCAAGATCGCAGCACTTGGCATCCGTATCACCCGCGGGGTGACCATGCACGGGCTGAGCCTGAACTGCGACAACACCCTCGAACACTACGAACACATCGTCGCCTGCGGTATCGACGACGCCGACGTGACCACCATGTCGCTCGAACTCGGACGCGACATCACGCCTGCCGATATGGCTGGCCCTGTCGTGCACGAACTCAAGCGAGCTTTGGCTGGTGAACTGGTGGTAGCGGACCATACGTTTGCCACTCGGCCGGACCCGTCGAAGGGTTTGACAAAACATGTACGGTAGGGGGCGTGACTGTAGCACCAGAAGGACGCAAGCTGCTGCGCGTTGAGGCGCGCAACTCGCAGACACCAATTGAGAAGAAACCACGCTGGATCCGCAACTCTGTAAAGACCGGTCCCGAATACGAGGACATGAAGCAAAAGGTCAAGGGAGCGGGGCTGCACACCGTGTGCCAGGAAGCCGGCTGCCCCAACATCCACGAGTGCTGGGAATCGCGTGAGGCAACGTTCCTCATCGGCGGATCGCGTTGCTCGCGCCGTTGCGATTTCTGCGACATCGCCTCCGGCAAGCCGGATCCGTTGGACCGCGACGAACCGCGTCGCGTGGCAGAAGAGGTCAAGAGCCTCAACCTGAACTACTCCACCATCACCGGTGTGACCCGCGACGACCTCGAAGACGAGGGTGCTTGGCTATACGCAGAGGTCGTCCGCAAGATCCACGAACTTAACCCAAACACCGGCGTGGAAAACCTTACTCCGGACTTCTCCGGCAAGCCGGATCTGCTCCAGGAAGTGTTCGAAGCACGCCCTGAGGTCTTCGCCCACAACCTGGAGACTGTCCCGCGCATCTTCAAGCGCATCCGTCCGGCGTTCCGTTACGAGCGATCTCTGGACGTTATCCGCCAGGCACGTGACTTCGGTTTGATCACCAAGTCCAACCTCATCCTCGGCATGGGTGAGACCCGTGAAGAGGTCCTGGAGGCACTCAACGACCTCGTTGATGCCGGCTGCGACATCATCACCATTACGCAGTACTTGCGCCCAGGTCCGACGTACCACCCGATCGATCGTTGGGTGAAGCCGGAAGAGTTCATCGAGTACCGCGACGCTGCTTACGAGATGGGCTTCGGCGCTGTCATGTCCGGCCCGCTGGTCCGCTCCTCCTACCGTGCAGGCAAGCTCTACGTGGAAGCAATGAAGCACCGTGGGCTCGAACTGCCGGAGAACCTGAAGCACCTCGCGGAAACGTCTCAGGGTGAGACCGCGCAGGAAGCCTCGTCGCTGCTGAAGAAGTACGGCGCGTCTGAGGACCACCCTGTAGAGACCCGCTAGGGGTCTTTGGCCCGCGTCTTAGCTGTGGCATACAGTATTGGCCATGGCTAAGACGCAGGACAAGGCAGCCGCAAAGGCTGCGAAACAGGAACAGCGCGCGGCGAAGCGCGCGAAGAGCAAGGCAACGCGCGGGCAAATCGTCCAGGCGTTTAATATTCAGCGTAAGCGCGACAAGGCGCTTATCCCGATCATGCTGGCCTGTGTGCTCGGCGTCGGGTTGCTATTCTTCCTCCTCGGCCTGTGGTGGGGCATGAAGTGGCTCTGGCTCGTCTTCGGCCTCGTTCTGGGTGCCGTGCTGGCAATGTTTGTCTTCTCCCGTCGCCTGGAGCGCTCCATGTACGAAGAGGTCGGCGACACCCCAGGCGCTGCCGGCTGGACACTGGAGAACATGCGCAACACGATGGGCATCGTGTGGCTGACTAAGACCGGCGTGCAGGCGAATACTTCCATGGACACCGTCCACCGCGTAGTGGGCAACCCGGGTGTGGTCCTGGTCGGCGAGGGTAACCCGAACCGTTTGAAGACCCTGATGTCCAAGGAGCACAAGCGCGTCGACCGTCTGCTGGCTGGTGTACCGATCTACGAGGTGTATGTCGGTGAAGGCGAAGACCAGGTGCGCACTCGCGATCTGCAGAAGCACCTGCTGAAGCTGCCGAAGAACTACCAGAAGAACGAGGTATACAACCTCGCAGCGAAGTTGGACGCAATGGATTCACGCGCACGCAACGGCCAGATGCCGGGCCTGCCGGGTGGTCCACTGCCAAAGCAGGCACAGAACATGGCGGGTATGAACCGCAAGATGCGCCGTATGCAAGAGCGCAAGGGCGGAAAGTAACCCCAGAATCCCCCCTGTGATCCGCTCGCTACCTGGAACGGATCACTGTTGTGGTGGTGGCGCGGTCATGCATGCCGCGCCCGTCGGCGTCGACAAGCGCTGCGGGCAACACGAAGCCGGTGAGGACGGTGCGCAACGCTGCGCGCCACAGTCCCACCGGCGCTTCTTCGTCTACACGCGCCACCCCCATGCCGAGTGCAGCCATACCTGGGGTGCGGGCGAACAACCAGCCTCCCAGGATTCCCAGCACGATCCACAGCAGGTAGGTCAGCGTGTACTTGTCCCCCAACGCTGAGGTGTTCTGGGTGATCAGGGATGCGGCGATGGCGCAGATTGTCCAGTCGATGAGCACCCCGCCCATGCGTCGCGCCACCGATGCTTGCGAGCCGGCACCTTTCTCCGGCATGCCGAGGAACTCCCCCGGATAGGACGGCAGATGGTCCTCGCCGTTGAATTGATTAGGGATTTCTGGGCCGTTGCGCCAGTCAGGTCGTCGATTAGCAGCCATACTCTATGAGCCTAGCGATGTACAGGTCTACACTTGTAACCGCTTATGACAGCCGACCGACGAGGAGTACCGCCCGTGTCCTTCGACAACATCGAAGACGTTAAAAAGTTCATTGTCGACGAGGGGGTGGAATTCGTTGACGTGCGCTTCACCGACGTGCCCGGCATCGAACACCACTTCTCCATCCCGGCCTCCATGTTCGACGAAGACGTGATGGAAGAGGGCCTCGCTTTCGACGGCTCCTCCATCCGCGGCTTCACCACGATCGAAGAGTCCGACATGACGCTCATGCCGGACCTGGCCACCGCGAAGCTTGACCAGTTCCGTGGTTCGAAGACGCTAAACGTGAAGTTTTTTGTCAACGACCCGTTCACCCACGAACCGTTCTCGCGCGACCCGCGCAACGTAGCCAAGAAGGCCGAGGAGTACCTGCGCTCCACCGGCATCGCAGACACCTGCTCGATTGGCGCCGAGGCCGAGTTCTACCTGTTCGACTCCATCCGCTACGAGGTGGACGCCCATACTGCGTTCTACGAGATCGACGCGGAAGAAGGCTGGTGGAACCGTGGTGCCGAGGCTGACGTCGATGGCGGCCCGAACCTGGGCTACAAGAACCGTGTGAAGGGTGGCTACTTCCCCGTCCCGCCGCACGACAAGACCGTCGAGGTGCGCGACGCGATGGTGCGCAACCTGGCTGAATCCGGTTTTGAGATCGAGCGTTTCCACCGCGAGGTGGGCAACGGCGGCCAGCAGGAGATCAACTACCGCTTCAACACCCTGCTGCATGCGGCGGATGATCTGCAGGACTTCAAGTACATCGTGAAGAACACTGCCACCCAGTTCGGTAAGACCGTCACGTTCATGCCGAAGCCGCTCGCTGGTGACAACGGCTCGGGCATGCACGCCCACCAGTCGCTGTGGAAGGACGGCGAGCCGCTGTTTTACGACGAGTCCGGCTACGGTGGCCTGTCCGACATCGCCCGCTGGTACATCGGCGGCCTGCTCGAGCACGCAGGTGCCGTACTCGCCTTCACCAACCCGACGCTGAACTCCTACCACCGCCTGGTGCCGGGCTTCGAGGCCCCGATCAACCTGGTGTACTCCCAGCGCAACCGTTCCGCTGCCATCCGCATCCCGATCACGGGTGCGAACCCGAAGGCGAAGCGCATCGAGTTCCGCGCACCGGACCCGTCGGGCAACCCCTACCTCGGCTTCGCAGCCATGCTCATGGCAGGTATCGACGGCATCAAGAACCGCATCGAGCCGCACGCCCCGGTGGACAAGGACCTCTACGAACTGCCACCAGAAGAGGCCAAGGACATCCCGCAGGCACCGACCTCGCTTGAGGCTGCCCTGCAGGCGCTTGAGGCTGACCATGACTTCCTCACCGAGGGCGACGTGTTCACCGAAGACTTGATCGAGACCTACATCAAGCTGAAGTACGACAACGAGATCACCCCGGTGCGCCTCCGCCCAACGCCGCAGGAATTCGAGATGTACTTCGACTGCTAAATCAGAGGCAAAACAGCGGCTCGATGGTGGCTGAAATAGCCTCGTTCTCCGCTAAGCCTTAGATAACTTTGTATAGCCTGACCTGCGGAAGGTCAGGCTATACATGCTTGCGCAGGCAAAACAATGGGTTCATAGTGGGCGCTATGACTGATCTGATGGCACGCCCCAATGACTGCTCCGCCGACTGCCCGGTGGTGTACGACCTGCACCCGATGCAGCACGTTGAGCCTGGCACCAGCGAGCGGCTCAACCGCCTCCGCGCGGCCGTCCTTGGCGCGAACGACGGCATTGTCTCCACGGCGGCTGTCGTCGTGGGTGTAGCGGGCGCGACCGCGAACCAGACGACGATTGCCATGTCCGGTTTGGCCGCCGTCGTTGGTGGTGCTGTGTCGATGGCGCTTGGCGAATACGTCTCGGTGTCGTCGCAACGCGACTCGGAGCGCTCCATGGGCTTTGCGGAGCACCAGCAGGTCAATCCATGGTCAGCCGGTATCGCGTCGTTCCTGTCGTTCATCTTGGGTGCGGTGCTGCCATTTGTGACCGCGATACTGGCGCCGGAGTCCGTCCGCATTGTGTCGATCTTCGCTGTGACGCTCGTTGCGCTTGCACTCACCGGCGCACTGTCGGCAAAGCTTGGCGATTCCCCGGTGCTCCGCCCGGTTCTGCGCATCGTCGTCGGTGGAACACTCGGCCTAGCGATGACTTTTGCGGTGGGTTCGCTCTTCGGCGCCGCTGCACTTTAGTGTCCAGAGTGGCGGTAGCGATTTGGATCGTATCCGTTTGACGTGGGAAAACACCCAAACCACACAACTCCACACAAAGTACACAACTCCACACAAACCACATAACTTCACATAACATCGGTAGCGTCGCCGACATCCTGCGCGTGCCAGAGGATGAGTATCCCGAACTGCCGAATGGCCAGGTACAACAAAAGGGATTACCATACATGGGGTGATGAACAAGCTCCGCCAACTTCCTCCGGCCGGCCCCGCATGGGGCGGCAGCCTCATGGGTACGTCGATCGTGTCGCGACTGCTCGTCGAAAAGAACATGATGCTTGGCGCGAGCATCTTCGCAGCGATCGCCTCCGCAATCCTCGTTGTATTAGTGGTTGGCTTTGTCACATACCGCCAGCCGAGCTTCAAACGCACCTCAATGGCGGAATGGTCGATGTTCTTCATCGGAATCCTCGCGCTCGGCGCCGCACTGTCTGGGTTGACGGATGTGCCGGTGTACCGCCTGGTCGGCTTTTGGATCGGCGCGCCCGTCACCACCTTGACCTGGGCGATCCAACTCACGCGATTCGAAGGAAAACCACGGTTTACGTGGGGGCTGCCGCTTGTCGGCCCGATGATCTCCGCGTCTGTGGCCGGCTGGCTGGCCCGCGACTACGGGCAGATCTACCACGTCATGGGCACAGTGTTTTTCTTCATGTCGCTGCTGACCGCAGTGCCGGTGTTCATGCGCGTCTACTGGGCTGCCTGGCACGGTGAGGTTGATCTGTCGGGCCCGAACTCTGCGACCGCATGGGTGCCGCTCGGCGTGATCGGCCAATCCACTACCGCGTTGCAGATCCTCTACCCCGGCTACTTCTCGGTCCACTACGGCTACGTGGCGCTTATGCTGTCCATCCCGCTGGCCATCTACGCCATGGTCACCTTCTACCCCAACGTCGCACGCTGGACGCAGTACTCCCCCGCCTGGTGGTCGTGCACCTTCCCGCCGGGCACGGTGAGCATGGGCGGCCACCAAGTTGCCTTGGTCAACGGATCGCAGTGGCTGGACGCCGTTGCCTTGGCAATTCCGTTCCTGCTGCTCGCTCACTGGACGGTGTGCTCGAGCAGGTTTATCAGTTGGGTTATCGAAGGTCGCCGGGACAACAACTCGCAGTCGACGCAGACGCCCCAGACCTCGAAGGCTGCGCGCCAGATGGCGGCCTAGCGCGCCACGTTGAGGTCGACCTCGATCCCGCCAACGCGCCCGCGGGAGGTGAACTGCCACACCGCGGGTTCCGGGAACCCGAGCGGGCGCGGCCACTTCCCCAACTGCGCCGGGTCCGTCACGGTGTTGTCGCCCCAGTGCGCGAGCCACAGTTCCCCAAACTGTGCAGGGCTGGCCAGCCCCATGTGCCGGCGCCAGTACCAGGCGTTGGTGTAAACCCCGGCCACTTCCACGCCAGCTTGGGTGAAGCACTCTACAGCGGTGTGGACGTCGTCAAGCGTAAGCCCCGCGGGTGACTCCACGTCGAGCCACATGGGCAATTGCGTATCGACGAGCACCTCACACGCCACCTCCACCTGCCGCTGCACCGTCGTGCCCTCTGAGGGGGCGCGGAGAAAGTGGTAGGTGGAGGTGTCGCAGCCGGCGGTGGTGGCGTCGAGAAGCAATTGCTCAAAACACGGGTCGCGGTAGGTGCCGTCCGTGGTGCGGATGATGGCGAAGTCGAAGCCGGTGAAGTCGAAGCCTCGTTGGTATTCGGAGACGTCGACGCCGAATCTCACCGCTTCTTCAGCCCCATGCGCGGGGTAAAGCTGCCTGGGTGGCGGCGCTGCGCTGCGGCATCGGCGATGGTCAGGCGCCACTTCGGGTCGGTCACCGGCATGTTGGAAATCGGGAACCAGCCGACCTCGATCGACTCGTCGTCACCGACGATGGGCACGGCGGTGGGGTCTGTAGCCTCGCAACGAATCTGCACCGACATGTACGTCGCCTTATCCCCGTTGTCGTGCGTGACCGGGCCAACCACGCCGACGCCGAGGATTGCCGCCGGCTCGACCTCCACACCAGTCTCCTCGAGCACCTCGCGCACCGCGGCCATGTGAGGCTCCTCGCTCGGGTCCGCGATGCCGGTCACCGGGGTCCAGTTCCCATTGTCGGCGCGGCGCACGAGCAGCACGTCCGGCACTGCCCAGTCGGAGGTGTCCGCTGAATCGCGCAACACCACCGCGCACACGCTGGGCACCCACATCAGGTCGGTGCCGATCTTTTTACGGGTTTCCACAATGAACTCCGGGATAGGCATGGGTGCGAGTGTACAATCCCTTCCGATATGAGCACTTCCGTGACCGAACCCGAACAGCCCACGCGCACCTTCCTGCAGCGCGTGCCCACGCCGGTGTTTGTCACGGTCTACGGCGCACTCGTCGTCGCCGCGGTGGTGGGGGCCGTGTTCGGGCTGCGATACACCGCAGACGCGGAAAGCACCGAGGTGTCCCTGCCACAACCGGTGCGCCCGTTTAACCCGGCCCCGGCCGATCCTGCCAATGTGGCGGCGAGTGTGCGCCCCCACCTGATCCAGAACCTGCAGGTGGGCAAAACCAACACTGGTGTGATGGCGCGTGGCGATCTCGCCGAGTACGTCATGAGCGATTCCACCGAGTTCGCCGGCCACGTCTCACGCCTGCTCGAGCAGAACTGCCTAGACACGCTCGAGCTGACCACCCCAGACGGCATGCGGGTGAACTTCTGGGGCTTTTGCTTTGCGACGATACCCGCTACCACCATCCAAAACACCTTCGATTTCGCGGTGGCCCAAGGCGCTGACTCCGCGTCCTTCGCCGTCTACCCCGCCCAGAACAACTTCCACGAAATCAGACTGATCTGGACCGACGCGGAAGCAACCGGCTACGACGCGAAGCAACTCGAGCGGCAGTGGAAGCAACTCGACCGCCCCGACGAGATCGACCGCATCGCGTTCTTCGGCTACTACGACGACGAGGTCATCGTGGTGGACAACGACAAGAAGGACGGCAGGTCCACCAAGACGTTCCCCGCCGGTGAGGCGTTCAACGAGAAGTGGGGCCTCGAGCGCTAACTACCAGCGCGCATTACCAGCTATGATTACCAGCGCTGGGGCACGAGATCCGCGTCAGGCACGACGTGGTTGATCACGGCCATCACCTGGTTGATGTTGGAGTAGCTCATCAGCAGCGGATCCTCCATGCCTTCGAAGCACTCCTCCCCCGCACGGCCAGCCTCGGTGCCTGAGACCACTCCGATGACCGTGGCCCGGCCGTTGATCTCGGTGAACACTGGCCCGCCCGAGTCGCCCGAAGCGGCGCAGACGGAGGCGATGTCGCCGTGGGTTTGGGCCTCGGCGTCGTCGTCAAGGTTCACGATCTGCACACGCTGGGTCGCCTCAAACTTGCCGCAGGTGTAGCCGGTGGTCGCGCCGGTTTTGCACACGCGGTCGAGATCGTGCAGGTCCTTGGCGATACCGGTTGCGATCGGAGCACCAACGACATCCATGAACCGCTCGGCATCGGTGATCTCGATGATGCCAACATCGATACCTCTCGTTTCCTCATTCGCGTCGCCGTACATGCCGGAATAGATGAACTTGCCCACCTCGTGCGCGTAGTCGAAGGCGGTCTCCGCATTCGTCGGCCACACAAGGTCACCCGCACGCCCGCAGTGGCCCGCAGTCACGGCATAGGCTCGGCCGTCAGCGCCAGTAAACGAGAACGCTGCAGTGCACGACTGAGCGGTGAAGTGCTCACCCGGCTCCGGGTAATGGTCCGTGGACTGAATGCGCGTACCCGGCGCCCACGGCGCGAATGCAGGCACGAGCACATTGCTCTCCTCCACCGGTGCAGGCGGAGCCTCATCCGGCGTTTGCACACGCTCAAGCGCGTGGCGCTCCTCCACCGTGGGAGTTGGGAATTGGCTCGTGGTCAGCCCGAGCCACACCACCATCGCAACAGCAGCAAGCGTTGCGACGATCACCGTAATCCACCCACCGGTCCGCAAACCCGTACGCCGCTGAGTGGGCGGCGCAGACAGAGCAGGCTGCGCGGGCGTGCCGGGCACGCCGGGCATGTCCGGGAACTGCCACTGCTGGCCATCCTCCGGCTGGTAGCGCCGCGCCAGGTTGTCGCCGCCTGCCTGATGTTCAGGGAAGGTCAAGCGCGAGCCTTACTTGTCGGCGTCGGAGTTTTCGGCGTCGGTGTCGTCGTCAAGAAAAAACTTGTCACCCTTGGCGGCTTCCTCGGCCTGGATCTTGATGTCGCGCAGGAACTTCTCCGGATCGAACTCCGTGTACTGCTCAGGGCCTGCGAACTGCTCTTGTGCCATCGATGGGGATCCTTTCCTAGACGTCCGTGCGCTCGATTGCGTCGGCGATGAATGCCTTGACCTGCTCGGCGTCATTCGGCAGATCCACAACGTGGCGCTCGGCGTCCATAATCGCGGCGAAGCGCTCCGGCACCTCCGGAAGCTCGCCAATTGCCTCCACAATGGTATCCGCGAATTTCACCGGCAGCGCAGTCTCCAGCACAACAATGGGAGTTTCTACGCTGTCTGCCAGCTGCTGCGCCACGAACACGCCGTCGGCGGTGTGCGGGTCAATAACCACGCCGTACTCGTCCTTGATGCGCTTGATCGTGGCAATGCGGTCCGCATGCGTCGAGGTGCCCGAGCCGAAACCGTACTTGTCGGTGATGCGCTCAAGCGTATCGGTGTCCAGCGCGAAGCCGCCCTCTTTGACCTTGGTGCCGAAGAGCTCGCGGGTGGTGTCCGCGTCGCGGTCCAGCGCGTCGAAGATCATGCGCTCAAAGTTCGACGCCTTGGAAATATCCATCGACGGCGACGAGGTGGCGTACGTGTCGGCTGCGGAACGCGGGCGGTAATCACCGGTGGTGAAGAACTCGTGCAGGACGTTGTTCTCGTTCGTCGCCACGATCAGGCGATCAAGCGGCAGCCCCATCTGCTTGGCAATGTGGCCTGCGCACACGTTGCCAAAGTTACCGGTAGGCACGCAGATCGAAACCTGCTCCTCGTTCGTCTTCGTCGTCTTGAGGTATGTGGCGATGTAGTACACCACCTGCGCAAGCAAACGCGCGAAGTTAATGGAGTTGACCGCGCCGATCGAGTACTTCGACTTAAACTCCGCGTCCGCGCTGACTTCCTTGACCACGTCCTGGCAATCATCGAAAACGCCGTCGAGCGCGATGTTGAAAATGTTCGGGTCATCCAGGCCGAACATCTGGGCCTGCTGGAACGGGGTCATACGCCCGGCCGGGGTGAGCATGAACACGCGGATGTTGTCGCGGCCACGCATGGCGTACTCGGCCGACGAGCCGGTATCGCCCGAGGTCGCGCCCAGAATATTGATCTCTTCGCCGCGGCGCCCGAGTTCGTACTCGAAGAGCTCGCCGAGCAGCTGCATCGCCATGTCCTTAAACGCAGCGGTCGGACCTTCGGAGAGGTGCGCGATGTGCAGGCCGTCGTTCAGACGCGTAACCGGCACGATCTCCTCGTCCGCGAACACCGGGGTGCGGTACGCACGCTTGGCAATCGCCTCAAGGTCCGCTGCCGGGATGTCATCGACGAACAGCTTCAATACCTCTGCGGCAAGTGCGGCGTAGCCGTCGTTGGCCAAAAGGGTGCGCCACTCGTCGAGAAGCGCCGGCGAAAGTGTCGGGTACACCGCCGGCATAAACAGCCCGCCGTCCGGGCTTAAGCCGGTGAGCAGGATGTCAGTGAAGGAACGGGCCTGGGCAGTTGCGTCGCGCGTCGAAATGAAGTCCACGCCGGGCAGTCTACGTGATCGGTGTATGCCCTTGGCCGGAATGGGCATTTACGTTCAGCGTCGGCAGGCCCGGAAAGCCGCACTTTGGTGCGGTCGTGGGGCCTCGATTCGTTCATATGCAGGGCTCGATATGCGTAACTGCAGGTCAGCGCAAAATCGGAAAAACGGCATGAAAGGTATCTCCAAAGCCGTGACCAGGAATTACGCATATCGAGCCCTGCATATGAACGTTGGAGGGGCGGTGGTGCGTGAGCGCGCGACGGCGGGGTGCTGCACCGGTGTGGCTCTGCGCTAGTGGCGCGGGGGCTCCTGGCGGCCGGTGAGGATGTCCACGACGGAGCGGATTGCGGCGTCGCCAAGCGGTGCCACCGAGCGCTCCTTCGGCTGCTCCGGTGTGGATGCCCGGCGCGGGCTCGGCTCGACGGTGACGTTAAGCGTCGTGTCGTCGAGTTCGAGCTTTGCGGACGGGTCGATGCCGGCGACGCGGGCGGCGTCGACGAGTGCGACGAGGTCGGCGAAGGTTGCGTTGTCAAGGTCGATAGTCATGTTCACTGCCATGCCCACAGAGCTTATTGATTCCGCAACCGCCGCGCCTAGTCGAATTCCAGAGACTGCTTTTCGCCCCAGAACACCTCCTCCACCACGCGGTGGGCGCGCCGGGTGATGCGCAGGTAGTCCTCGAGAAACTCTTGCTGGTCGTCGGGGTCGTATCCGGCAGAGCCAGCGACCTGAGCCAGTTGCGGGCCCGGTGCGGGGAGCTGGTCCTCACGCTTGCCGGAGACGAGCACAATAGCGTTGCGGGCGCGGGTCGCGGTGAGCCACGCGGTGCGCAGGGTTCGCGCCTTGTCGGCGGAAAGCACCTCGGGGTCGTCGAGCTCCACGAGGAAGTCCAGTGCGTCAAGTGTGGACGGGGTGCGCAGTTCGTGATGACGATGCGCGTGCGCCATGGTGATCAGTTGGACGGTCCACTCCACATCGGCAAGTGCGCCGCGGCCAAGTTTGGTGTGGGTGGCCCGGTCGGCGCCACGGGGCAGGCGTTCGTTGTCTACGCGGGCTTTGATGCGGCGGATCTCGCGAATATCGGCAGGTGTTGCGCCGGCCTCGGGGTAGCGGAACTCGGCGATGGCCGAAAGGAAGCGCTCCCCTACCTCGCGGTCGCCGGCGACGACGTTGGCGCGAAGGAGTGCTTGGCGCTCCCAGACTTCGCCCCACTCGCGGTAGTAACGCACGTAGGAGGCAATGGTGCGCGTCACAGGGCCGGATCGACCCTCGGGGCGCAGACCCAGGTCCACCTCTAGCGGCGGGTCGCCGGATGGTTTGGACAGGCGGGTACGGATCTGGTCGAGCACCTTCGTGGCCCAAGCGATGGCTTCTGTTTCGTCGACGCCGTCTGCTGGTTCGGTGACCACCATGACGTCGGCGTCAGAGCCGTAGCCCAACTCGGCGCCGCCAAGCCGGCCCATCCCGATCACGGCGATTCGTGCGGGGGCCTCGTCGAGACCAGCGGCGGCAGTGGTCGAATACACCTCTGCCTGCAGCGCTGCTTCGAGCACCGCGTCCCACACGTAGGTCAGTTCCAGGCAAACCTGGCGTACCTCCATCAGGCCTAGCAGGTCGGCGGCAGCGATACGAGCCAACTCGGCCCGGCGCAGGGAGCGCGCCACCGACACCGCTTTCTCCGGGTCGGCTTGGTGGCGCTTCGCCGAGGCAATGATCGCCTTATGCACCTGATCCGGAGCCACCTCAAGCAGGCGCGGTCCTGCGGAGCCATCCCCAAGCAGTTTCACCACGTCAGGTGCGGAAATGATCAGGTCGGAGGTGTACGGGGAGGTGCCAAGGATGTGCATGAGACGTTGGGAGGCCACGCCTTCGTCGCGAAGCATGCGCAAGAACCAACTGCGATCCACCGCTGCCTCGGAGAGTTTGCGGTAGTTGAGTAGGCCCTGGTCGGGGTCGGCGGTGTCGGCCAGCCAATGCATGAGTGTGGGCAGCAGGATCTCCTGCAGTTTCGCCTTGCGGGACGTGCCCTTGATCAGCGCGGTCAGGTGGTCAAACGCGCGCGCCGGGTGGCGGTAGCCCAAGGCTGCCAACTGGTCTTTCACACCGGCAGCGGAAAGTGTTGCTTCGCCGACGGTGAGGTCCACCACGGCGTCCAGCAGCGGGCGGTAGAAGAGACGCTCGTGCAGCGTGGCCACCTCGTGGCGGATGGCCTTGAGGTGCCGGTTCATCGCATCAGGCGCGGACCCACGCGGGCCGGCAGAAAAGCCTGCGGCGCGGGCGAGCCACCGGTTGCGTTTCTCGTCGTCTGCTTCCGGCAGTTGATGGGTGCGCTTGAAACGCTGCAGTTGGAGACGGTGCTCGAGCAGCCGCAAGAACTCGTAGGCGTCGGTGAGCACCTTGGCGTCCTCGCGGCCCACGTATCCTCCCTTGGCCAGGTCGGCGAGGGCTTCGAGGGTGTTGCGGGCACGCAGGGTGTCGTCGATACGCCCGTGCACGAGTTGGAGGAGTTGCACGGCGAACTCGACGTCGCGAAGCCCACCGGGGCCGAGCTTGAGTTCACGGTCGCGCACGTCTGCGGGCACGTTTTCCAGCACGCGGCGGCGCATGGCTTGGACGTCTTCGACGAAGGAGTCGCGCTGGGACGCCTCCCACACCAGCGGCGACAACGCGTCCGAATACGCCTGGCCCAGATCCATCGATCCGGTCATCGGACGGGCCTTGAGCAGTGCCTGGAACTCCCAGGTCTGCGCCCACTTTTTGTAGTACGCCACGTGCGAATCAAGCGTGCGCACCAGGGCTCCGGCTGCCCCTTCGGGCCGCAGGTTCGCGTCCACTTCGAAGAAGCAGGCGGAGCCGATGCGCATCATCTCGCTGGCCACGCGCGTGATCTTGGTGGTCACAGGCTCGGCGACGAACACGACGTCCACATCCGAGATGTAGTTCAGCTCCCACGCGCCGCACTTGCCCATGGCGATCACGGCCAGGTCAGCGTCGATGTCCTCGTCGCCGTAGACTTCCCGCACCGCGACCGCAAGTGCCGCCGTGAGCGCCGCATCCGCCAGGTCCGTGAGCCGGTCCGTGGTGTAGGCGTACGTCATTGGTTCGCCCTCGCCGAAGCCCTTCACCGCGGCGAAAGTGCCGGCCAGGTCTGCGGCTGCAACGCGCATCACGAGGTTGCGGTGGGCTGTACGGAGCTTTTGCTTTGCGACGCCAACCTCACCCACCTCAGCCCGATACAGGCCCGGCCCGTCCGCATCCACGCCAACCGCGCCGAGCATGGCGCGGAACATGTCGGGGCGGGACGGGAGGTCGTCGCAAAGCAATCGCCACTGCTCAGGATTGGCAATGAGGTGATCCGACAGCGCTGTCGAGCCACCGAGCAGCGCGAAGAAGCGCGTGCGGAAGATCGAGTTCGCGCGCAGTTCGGCAAGCAGCTCGTCCCACGAATCCAGCGCCTCGTGCAGGCGGTAGGCGTTGTTGAGTGCCAGATCCGGATCCGCGGCACCCGCCAACGTGTAGCCAAGCTCCTCGGCATCAAAACCGAGCTCGGCTAAGTCCTCGGCGGCGCGCGGGCTGGTCAGGCCAAGTTTCGCGGGCTTCACTACAGATCAATCCCGGTTTCGATCTCCCACGGGGTGATCTTCGAGGTGTACTCGTGCCACTCCTGCCATTTGGCGCGCAAGAAGAATTCGAAGACCTGCTCGCCAAGCACTTCCGCCATGAACTCGGAGCGCTCCAGGTGGCGCAACGCCTGATCGAGCGAGGTCGGCAGGTCCCGGTACCCCATGGCGCGGCGCTCGCGGCGGGTCAGCGCGAACACGTCGTCGCGTGCTGGCTCGTCGAGCTCGTAGCCTTCCTCGATCCCCTTCAGGCCAGCGGCGAGGATGGCCGCGTACGCAAGGTAGGGGTTGCAGGCAGAATCCAGCGAGCGCACCTCCGCCCGGCGCGATTCCGCCTTGTGCAGGCGGTAGGTGGGCACGCGCACCATCGCGGAACGGTTCGAAATGCCCCAGGTCGCGGCGGTGGGTGCCTCGGAGCCGAACTGGAGGCGCTTGTACGAATTCACCCACTGGTTGGTCACCGCGGAGATTTCGCTGGCGTGCTCGATAATGCCGGCGATGAACTGACGGCCGGTTTTGGAGAGGCTGATTTCGTCGTCAGGATCGTGGAACGCGTTGGTGTCGCCTTCGAACAGGGAGAAGTGCGTGTGCATCGCCGAGCCCTCGAGGTCCCCGAATGGCTTGGGCATGAAGGTTGCGTGCACCCCGTTGATCTCCGCGACGGTCTTGACCAGGTAGCGGAAGGTCAGGATGTTGTCCGCCATGGTCAGCGCGTCGGTGTGGCGCAGGTCGATCTCCTGCTGGCCTGGGGATCCCTCGTGGTGGGAGAACTCGGTGACAATGCCCATGTACTCCAGCGCGGATACCGCCATGCGTCGCAGGCGCGGGGCCTCGTTGCGTTTGGCCTGGTCGAAGTAGCCGCCTTTGTCCGCTGGTGTTGGTGGCTGGTCGCCCTGGCCGGGTTTGACCACGTAGAACTCGATTTCGGGGCTAGCCAAAAACTCGAATCCCATGTCGCGGGCGTTGTTGATCTGGCGGCGCAGCACGTGGCGCGGGTCCGCGAACAGCGGGCCGCCGTCGGGCATGGTGATGTCGCAAAACATGCGCGCGGTCTGCAGACCAGAGTCCTCATCGAACGGCAACGGCTGGTACGTCGACGGGTCCGGGCGCAGCAACGTGTCCGACTCGGAGACGCGAGAGAAGCCCTCGATTGAGGAGCCGTCAAACCCCACGCCCTCCTCGAATGCGCTCTCGAGTTCCGCAGGCGACATCATCACCGTTTTCAGCGAGCCGAAAATATCGGTGAACCATAGGCGGATAAAGGCAATGTCTTGCTGCTCGACGAGTCGCAGCACGTTGTCGGTTTGGGCGCTCATGGCACATAACTGTAGCGGGCGCCGCGATTCGAAAACGGGCCAAGCGCAAATCGGCGTGCGCGCTAGACTCGGAGGCATTACATGCGCTGAAACTGCGTCGATCACATGTCGAACCCGCGTCGGTGAGGAGAGCACACACATCATGTCCGAACAGGCTGAACAGACACCCCAGAACTTCCTTGAGGTGGAGATCAAGTTGGCGGTGGACGAGGACACCGGCATTCCAGATCTCATCCAACTGCCGGGGGTGACGTCGATTGAGTCCACGCAGGAGCACAACCTGTCCGCGGTCTACTACGACACTGCGGATCTACGCCTGACGCGTTCCAAGATCACGCTGCGTCGCCGCACCGGCGGTTCGGATGACGGCTGGCACATCAAGTTGCCGCAGGAGGGTGGCCGCAAGGAGGTGCGCATGCCTCTCGACGACCCCACGACCGTGCCCGAAGCCCTCCTTTCGGAAGTTCGTGCCATTGTGCGCACGGAACCGCTAGAGCCGATCGCCCAGGTGGATAACCGCCGCGTAGAGATCACGCTTGCAGGCGAGGGCCGCCCTGTTGCGGAGTTTTGCGACGACCACGTCACCGCCTGGTCCCTCCTTCCAGGTGGTGAGCGCACCACCTGGCGCGAATGGGAGCTCGAACTCGCCGACGCCCTTGCGGGCACCGAGGCGGGCGATGACCTGATTACCCAGGCAGGGTCCTTCCTGATCTCTGCGGGCGCGCGCAAGTCCTCCTCGCCGTCGAAGTTGGCCACCGCGCTTGGTGATTCGATCAAGTCCGCTCCCCTGCCCCCACACGTCCAAGGCGAAGTTGAGGAGGGGACGCCGGCGGCGGCGGTGGTGTCGTCGCTACGCAAACAGCGCGATGCGATCGTCGGTTGGGAGCCACGCGTGCGTGCCGATGAGTTCGATTCCGTCCACCAACTGCGCGTGGCCACCCGCGAGATGCGCTCCCTACTGGAGACGTTCGAGGGCATCCTCGAAGGCGAAGCACTCGCGGCGCTGGAGGATGAACTGAAGTACTCCGCGGGCGTGCTCGGAGTGGCACGCGATGCGGAGGTTGTGGAGGAGCGTTTCCTCGCGCTGCTGGATTCGGACGAGTCTGGTCTTATCGACGACACCGCGCGCGCCCACATCGAACACGACATGCGCCACGACTACGAGGCCGCCCACGCCGACATTGTGGAGATGCTGGACTCCGAGCGGTTCATGTCGCTGCTGGATGCCGTAGATGCGTTGCTTGCGGAGCCGCCGGTGGCGGTTACTGGCGGCGCTGGGGATGCCGATGGTGCCAAGTCGGAGAAGAAACAATCCAAGGAGGTCCTCTACGACCACCTCAAGCGCGGCTACAAGAAGTTGAAGAAGCGCCACAACAAGGTCGCCGAATACTACGACGACACCACCCTGCCGCTGCACGAGCGCGAGGACTACGTCCACGACGTGCGCAAGGCCGCCAAGAAGCTGCGCTACTCCGCAGTCGCCGCCCAGGAAGCAGGCCTGAAGGCAGGGCGTTTGGCCAAGGCGTGCAAGGCGCTGCAAAGCCAGTTGGGTGACTTCCAGGACGCGGTGACCTCACGCGACCGCATCGAGCGACTCGCCAACGAGGCCCGTGAGCGCGGCGAGGACACCTTCTCCTACGGCATGCTCTACCAGCGCGAACTCGACCGCGGTGAGGAAGCGCTTCGTGATTACGACGACACCGTGCGCGAAGTACGCAAGGCGTTTAAGAAGATCAAGCCGTAACGCACGGCCCGGCGGGGCTTACTTCTCCCAAGAAGGGGTCTCGCCCCAGTCATCGTCGGCTTCGTCGGCGGCATCCGCTGCCTTGTTGCGCTGCGCCGCGATCGCCAGCGCGTTCTCGGCCTCCTCGCGCGAGGCGTACGGGCCCATGCGGTTATCCCAGGATGCTTCCTTGCCCTGGGTGACCTCGCCGGTGGACGGGTTGTAGTAGTACTGCTCGTCGGCCATGATCTGCTCCTTTATGTTCGTTGCTTTTACCGCCCCTACCCTACCGAGACGGTTGGTAGTGTGGTGGCCGTTAAGGAGCGTGTAATGGCAGCATTTCAAACCCCCAAAACTTCCCCCGCCCAGCGCGTCCGCGCAGCTCACCCAGGTGACGGGCATGTGGCGTCCGCGCCGGCGACGTGGGTGTTGATCGGCGAGAACGTTGACCACTTTGGTGGTGTGACGTTGGCTGGGACGGCGTCGCTACGTGCGGCTGCGGCGGCGAGCCCGCGTGACGACGACACCATCGCCCTGACCGCCCGCGGCCCCTTCGGCGACTTCACCGCCAAAACAACCCTGGCCGCGCTGCACGAGGACGAGATTGAGGACCCGCTCGCACGACGCTGGACTGGGCTGGTGCAGTCGCTGATCCAACGCCAGGTTCTCTCCCGCGACACTGCAGGCCTGGACATTACGGTGGAGTCCGACGTGCCGCTCGGTGCCGGTCTTGGCTCACTGTACGCCGCCGACGCCGCGATCGCGCTGGCGTTGGCGGGCGGTCACGGCGACATCGATACCGCCCCCTTCCGCACCCGGCTCGCGGAGATCTGCTCGCACGCCGTAGCCACCTACTCATCGCTGGCGGTGCTGCGCGCTCGCCACTCCGTGGCCCTGCGTGGCGGTGGCACAGGCGTAAGTGTTCTCGACTACGCCGACGGGTCACTGACCGAAGCGCCCCACCCCGCCCGCCACGGCGTGCGCGTGTTCTCCCTGGCCAAGGAATTGGGCAAGCCGTACGACGTGCAGACTAAGGCGATTGCGAACCGTCGCGAGTTTATCGACGCCGCCTGCTCCAACTTCGGCGTCGAATCCCTGCGTCAACTGCCCGATGCCACCAACCGCGTCGTCCAGTGGGTCGAGGCGCGCCGCTCCGTCGGCGATGAGACTGCACCCGATCCCGACGTTGCCCGCCAGTGGGTGCAGTTCTGCGAAACCGAAACGCTGCGCTCCCTTGCCGCTGCCAAGGCGCTGCGCTCCCGGCGCGCCAACGAACTGTTCACGCTGCTGAACTCCCCCGCCGAGGCCCACGACCTGACCACCCCGGACGCGCTGGTCGCCCTGGCGCGCGAGCGTGGTGCCGTCGCTGCCCGCCCAGCCGCCACGGGCACCTCCGACGCGGTGATCGCGTTCGTGCCGGTGCAAGACGCCGACACGTTCGCCGCCACCATGGCGAAGGACCTCGAGGTCGTGGAGATCACCCCGGGTGAGGTCGCCCGCCTCGAGGTGTAAGCGCTAGTCCAGCGCTAGTCCGCGGGCCAGGCGAAGCCGACCTCGCGGGCGTCGGTGTCGGCGTGGACGAGTGAGAACTTCGTGGATACGCTTTCCTCGGGCGCACCGGCGGAAGGGGCGAGCACTGGCGGGTCGACGATGAACACGCGGGACTGCTCCTCGCCGGACTTCAGCGTCACACCGTCGAAGTTGTGGCCTACCCACGGCTCGAGCACCGTCGCTTCGGTCAGATGCAGGCAGGCTTTCTCCACGGTGTTGGCCAACTGGGAGGAGCGTCCCATGGTTTTCAGCATGCGTGCGGCGTCGCGGGTGACCCACTCCGGCACGGGTGTGCCGGCGCAGATGGCAAGGCAGACTTCGGTGGCGAAGCGGTCGATAAGCCTGCGCAGCGGCGCCGTAACGTGGGCGTAGTAGCCACCGATCCCGGCGTGGACCTCGGGAGCGTCCTCGGACAGGTCGACGTAGCCGGAGCCGCGCAGGAGTTTCTGGGCTTCGCGCATGACGGCCATGCCGTGCGGGGTGTCCGCGTCCACGCCGGCCAAGAACTCGCCAATGTCGCCGGTGACGTCGAAGCCCAGGTTGCGGGCCTCGCGGCGGAACTCGGCCTCGCTTTCCGCTGACGCCGGCTGGAGGGTACGCAGGAACCCCACGCCGGCGTCCACCATCATCTGTCCTGCGACCATGCCGGTGAGCAGGGAGATCTCCGAGTTGTAGTCCATGATCGGATGGCGTGGCTCAATGGCGAGTTCGTAGGCGTCCCCGTCGCGGGCCACGCGCACGGACGGCACGCGCAGGTTGATGGCGTGCCTGCGTAGCGACGACTGCTGACGCAACCGGCCTACCTCCGGCAACAACGCAATCGAAGGGTGCACCGAGCCATCCGTGAGGGAGGCGTGCACGCCCTCGTAATCCAGGCGCGCCACCGAGTGGACGAGTGCGCGCTCGACGTGGGCTGACTCGACCTCCCCTTCCCCGTCCAGGTCGAAGGTCCACAGCACGGCCGGCCGGTCCACGTCAGGCAAAAGCGACGCCGACCCTTCGGAGACTTCCTCCGGGTGCAGGCGTGCCGGCTCGTCGGGCAGGTAGATCGTCTGGCCGCGCTGCAGCGACTCCTCGTGCACGCCGGATTCACTCTCGACGAACGCCGCCACGTCCGCAATCGCATACCGCACCCGATACCCGCCACCGGCACGCTGCTCCACATATACGGCCTGGTCCAAATCTTTAGAGCCGGCCGGGTCGATGGTGACAAAGGGGATATCGCGGGCGTCGATACGCACATCTGCGAAACGGTCCACCAACTCCGAGGCCTCTGCGTGCAACGATGGCGCAAAGTCGGTGGGCACGTCGAATTCGCGCGCAATGGCGCGGAAGTTCAGGGGTGCGGCGTAGAGCTTCATAAAACGCCATCGTGCCACGAAGTGGGCGAATGAGTCGGCCTATGAGCCGGATTCTGTCCCCCGCAAGCGGGGTGGCGACCATCCATCTGGGTCACCCATCGCTGGGTGCCTCAAGCAGCTACCTTCGGACTGGGCGGGCAGCCTCATCACATCCGACGACCTCTGCGCACGCGCAGGGGTTCTTGCCTTGCTCCCGGTGGGGTTTACCTGGCCACACGTGTTGCCACGCATGCCGGTGCGCTCTTACCGCACCCTTTCACCCTTACCCCGCACAAGGCGGGGCGGTCTACTCTCTGTTGCACTTTCCCGCGGATCGCTCCGGGTTGCTGTTAGCAACCACCGTGCCGTGTGGAGTCCGGACTTTCCTCGACGTGCGCCTGCCTCAATGCTGAGGTGGTTCGCGCCGCCGCGGCCGCCCGGCCGGCTCATTCGCGGTCTAAAGCATACGCCTTTAGGGCGTGAGAGCGGAACCGCCACAAACACGCCGGGTTAGAACGGGACCCCGCTGCGGAAGATGATGTTGGCGTACGGGGTCGTCTCCCCCGTGCGGACCACGAACTTGCAGTCCGCAAGGGCCTGTTTGAGGTGTTCGTGGTCGACGCGGGTGGGGTCGTCGCAAAGTAATGCGACCTCATCGGGCGCTTGCGTAGCGACGACCGCACCTTCCACCACAACCTCATCCAGAATCGCTTCGACGACATCGGCAAAGCGGGGCACGCCGAAGACCAGCGCGAGGTCCACGACCTCTACCCCGGCCGGGATGGGCAGGCCGCAGTCCGCCACGGCGAACGTGTCGGTGTGGCCGAGGCCGTTGATCGCGCGGGCCAGTTGGGCGTTGAGAATGCCTGTCTTGCGCATTACTCGAAGTCGCCTACGTTTTCCTTGGTCACGGTGACAACGTCGACCGGGACGATGGCGGTGGCGTCTTCGTCGCGAAGCAGCTTCGCTGCCTCCTCAACCGCCCGGGCGCCGAGCTCACCCGGCTGCTGAGCGATGGTGGCGTGCATGCGGCCGTCGGTGACCGCCTTGAGCCCGTCGATGGTGCCGTCGAAACCAATGACCTTCACATCTTTACCGGCACGATCACCAAGCGCCTCGATAGCGCCGAGAGCCATCTCGTCGTTCTCCGCGAAGATGGCCTTCACGTTCGGGTACGCCTGCAGCAGGTTGGTGGCCACGTTCAGGCCTTCGGTGCGGTCGAAGTTGGCGGTCTGCTCGCCGACAACCTTGATGTTCGGGTAGTTAGCAATGCCCTCCTTGAAGCCCTTGCCACGATCGCGGGAGGCAGAGGAACCGGCGATGCCCTGCAGGATCAGGATCTCGCCTTCTTCGCCGATGGCCTTGGCCAGCTCGTCGGCTGCCTGCTTGCCGCCAGCGACGTTGTCCGAGGAGATGAAGGAGGCGACGTCGCCACCGTTGGAGGAGCGGTCCACGGCGACGACCGGGATGCTGGCGTTGTTCAGGGCCTCGACGGCCGGGACGACGGCGTCGGAGTCGGTGGGGTTGACGATCACGGCGTCGGTGCCGGAGGTGATCGCATTGTTGAGCTGGTCGATCTGGGTCGCAGCGTCATCGGAAGCATCCTGGACGTTCAGGGCGATGCCGAGCTCGTCGGCTTTCTCCTGGGCGCCGTCGCGAAGCTGGACGAAGAACGGGTTGGTCTGGGTGGACAGCGCCAGAGTGACCGCGCCCTCGTCGGCGGAGTCACGGTTGCAGGCGGAAAGCGACAGGGTCATGGCCGCAGCAGCAACGATGGCGGTGGCCTTACGAGCGAAAGACATTTCGGGGTCTCCTTGAAGTTGTGAAAAGGGGGTCTATACGGTGGTCTTCTTGCGCAGCACGTCGAAGCCGACGGCTGCGGCGATGACCACGCCGATGACAATCTGCTGCCAAAACGAGCTGACGTTGAGCAGGTTCAGGCCGTTGCGGATCACGGCGAGCAGGATCGCGCCGACGAGCGTGCCGGTGGCCTTACCGGTGCCGCCGGCTAGCGACGCGCCACCGATGACCACGGCGGCAATCGCGTCGAGTTCGTAGCCCACACCGGCCTGCGGCTGCGCCGACGACAGGCGGCCAGCCATGACCAAACCGGCAAGCGCGGCGAACAGTCCGCTGAGCGCGTACACAGCGACGAGCACCCGCTTAACCGGAATGCCGGATAGGCGCGCGGCCTCCTCGTTGCCACCGATTGCGTACATGGAACGCCCCAGCACGGTGCGCGAGAGGATGAACCAGCACAGCACGCCGGCCAACAGCATCATCAGAATCGGGATGGGGAACTTGCCGGCATTGGAGCCAAGCCAGTTCACCTCCTCGGCAGTAGCCATCGGCGAGCCCTGGGAGATCACCAAGGTCGCGCCACGGGCAATGGACATCATGGCCAGGGTGGAAATAAACGCCGGGAGTTTGCCGTAGGCGGTGGCGATACCGCTGACCGCACCTGCCGCGAAACCGGTGAGCAGGCCCGCAATCAGCGTGATCCAGCCGGGCCAGCCTGCCTCGACGAAGAAGTGCGCCGAGACCATGGCACTGAGCGCCGCCACCGCGCCGACCGACAAGTCGATGCCGGAGGTGACGATGACGAACGTCATGCCGAACGCCAAAATAGCCACGGTCGCGGCCTGCACGCCCACGTTGATCAGGTTGTTCACCGTGAGGAAGTGCGGGGTAGCGATGAACAGCGCGATGCACAGCACGATCAGGCCGACGAGTGCGCCGTTGTTCATGATCCAGTTGATGACGCGCTGGCGAGTACTCAAGCGCTCATCCGTAGTCGTTCCCGTCATGCGCGGGCCTCCGTTTCTGTAAGTGGTTCGACGTGGTCTTCGACGTTGGACACCGCCAGCGCCATAATCTCGTCCTGGGTGGCACCCGCGGGCAGTTCGCCTGCGATGCGGCCGCCGGACATCACCAGGATGCGATCCGACATGCCAATAACCTCAGGCAGTTCCGAGGACACCATGAGCACTGCGCCGCCGGCCTGGGTGATGTCGTTGATGATGTTGTAGATCTCCACTTTGGCGCCGACGTCGACACCGCGCGTGGGTTCGTCGAGAAGCAAAATGTTCGAGCCCGCCAGCACCCAACGACCGAACACGGCCTTTTGCTGGTTGCCGCCGGACAGGTTGCGGATCTCCTGGTCGATGCCGGCCATGCGCACGCGCAATTGCTTGGCGACGTCATCCGCACGCTTGCGCTGACCACCCACATCCGCAATCCCCGCACGTGACGACGACCGCAACGTGGCCAGCCCAATATTCTCCCCCACCGTGGCCCCAAGCACGAGGCCTTGCGCCTTGCGGTCCTCCGGCACGTGGCCGATGCCGCGCTTGATCGCCTGAGCGACGGAGCCGGACGGGAGTTGTTCGCCGTTGATGGAAACGGTGCCGGAATCGACGTGGTCGGCACCCGCGATGGCGCGCACGACCTCGGTGCGGCCCGCTCCCACAAGGCCTGCCAGGCCGACAACCTCGCCGGCACGGAGCTCGAAGGAGACGTCCTTAAACTTGCCTTCCGTGGTGAGGTTTTCCACGGTCAGCAGCGGTTTGCCGATCTCTTTATCCACCTTCGGGTACTGGTCCTCGATGTCGCGGCCGACCATGTAGCGCACGAGTTCCGCCTCTGGGGTGGTGGCGGGGACCTCGGCGACAAAGTTGCCGTCGCGAAGCACCGCCACACTGTCGGCGATACGGGCGATCTCGTCCAGGTGGTGCGAGATAAACACCATGCCCACCCCGTTGGCCTTCAAATCGTCGACCACCATGAACAACTGGTCAACCTCGTGGCCGGTAAGGGCCGCGGTGGGCTCGTCGAGAATCAGCACACGCGCATCCATCGACAACGCCTTCGCGATCTCAACCAACTGCTGGCGCGCAATACCGAGCTCACCAACCGGCGTGTCCAGGTCCACCTTCAGGCCGATACGGTCGATAGCCTCCGCGGCGATGCGGCGCATCTCCTTGAAGTTCACCAACCCTGCCCGGCGCGGCGTGCGCCCGAGCGTGATGTTTTCTGCCACCGACAGCGTCGGCACCAGGTTCAACTCTTGATGGATCGTGGCAATACCGTGCGCTTCTGCGGCCTTGGTGTCGGGCAGGGTGACCGGTTGGTCGTCGATAAGAATGCGCCCCGAGGTGGGCTGATACACGCCCGACATCATCTTGATCAGCGTCGATTTACCCGCGCCGTTCTCGCCGAGCAGCGCAAGCACGCGACCCGGCTCGACGGCGAGCGAGACGTTATCAATCACGTTGATCGGCCCGAATGACTTCGAAATGCCGTCCAACCTGATCAGGGGTTTTACCGCTGTGGTCATCTGCTGCACCTCCTTGGAGTGAAGTTGAAATTGCTGGATTCTCGGATAGTCAATGTGGTGGGTAACACCTCGTGCTGCGAGGTCGGCTCCCCGCGGATCAGCGCGGCGATCTTCTCCCACGCACGTCTGCCGACGTCCTCCACATGTTGCTCAATTACCGTCAACGGAACGGGCTGCATCTGAAATGCCGGCTGGTCATCAAACCCAACCAGCGCGAGGTCCTCGCCCAGACCGATCTTGTGGTCCAGCACGTACTGCAGCGCCCCGACCGTCATCATGGAATCCCCCGCGATAATCGCCGACGCGCCACGCTTGAGCAGGTCCGCGGCACCCGCGAAGCCCTCCGCGCTGCTGTAGCCGCCGCGGAAGATCAGACCGTTCGTCTCTGGGGTGTCGCGGATCGCGTCGTGGAAGCCTTCCAGGCGCTGCAGCCCCGTCGACGTACTCGACGGGCCCGCGATATAGCCGATCTCCGTATGCCCGTTGTCCTTGAGGTGCTGGACGGCCTTGCGGATGGAAGGTCGCGCGTCCGTAATCACCGACGGCACCTCCAGCCCCGGCAGCACCCGATCCACCTGCACAATCCGCTGGCCCCGGTCCAGCAGCGACTGCACCATCGGCGCACTATGCATCGACGGCACGATGATCGCCCCGGCGAGTTGCTGGCCGCTAAACGTCTGCAGGGCGGCATCGAGTTGGCCAGCGTCCTCGTTGGTCGTGGCAATCATCACCGAAAACCCATCGGTGTCCGCCGCCTGCTGGATCGAGGCCGCCATCTGCGCAAAAAACGGATTGACAAGGCTCGGAATGGTGAGCCCCACCGCCGTCGACGCTGCCGAGCGCAACCCCCTCGCCTGCAAATTCGGCACGTAATTCAACTTCGCCGCCGAATGAAACACCCGGTCCCGCGTTTGTTTCGAGATCGCCGGGTTCCCCGCTAGCGCCCGCGATACCGTGGACGGCGACACGCCCGCGTCGAGCGCAACCTCGCGCAACGTGGCCCGTCCCGCCATGGGTTCCTCCGTGTGTGTCCGGATCGTGTTGGGTGCTAGTGATGTGTGCAAACGTTTGCACCATGTGCAGAACAACCTAAACTGCAGCTGAGCGTCAGGTCAATAGCGCCACACCCCCACACACCCCCGAACGTTGGACTGCCGGCGCCATTTCGTGTGGTTTTGCGGCGGCGTTGGTGGCCGCCGCGGTCGCCCCCCAGTCCGTAGCCCGAGTCCCCTCTACCCGCGGTGGTGGGCGACGTCGTTGACGCAGCGGACCACACCGAATTCACCGAAGTAGTCCACGACAGAGATGCTGGCAAGATCCAAAAACAGGTGCTTGAACAGTTCGGCGTTCGCGCCGAGAGCCTGGCGGACCATGGATTTGATCGGGGTCATGTGGGTCACCACCAGCACGTTCTGGCCCTCGTAGCGCTCCTGAATTTTCAGTCGGGCGCGGGTGACGCGGCGGTGGAAGGCTGTCAGCGACTCACCGGCAGGGGGCGCGTTGTTTGGCGATTCCTGCCACGTCGCATACGTCTCCTCCCCCTTCGCAATCGCCTCGTCGCGGGTCAGGCCCTCGTAGTCGCCGAAGTCGAGCTCGCGGAAGCCCTCGTCAGTACGAACTTCAAGGCCAAGCACCTCGGCGGCGAACTGCGCGGTTTGCTGAGCGCGCGCTTGCGGGGAGGCAACGATGGCGTCGATGCGCCCGAACGTGCGCAGCGCCTCGGCGGCACGCTTCGCCTGGTCACGGCCGATATCGGTGAGGTCCGGGTTAGAAACGCCGGAAAAACGCATCTCGGCCGAGTGTTGCGTCTGCCCGTGCCGCAGCAGAATGAACCGCGTTCGCGGTTCGGAGTTTCCAGCCCAGTGGCCAGCGGCATCGCGCTTTTTCTTTTCGACGACCGGCCCCTCCGCCGGCTTCTCCTCTTGGGCCGAAGCCTTGCCACCGCCGCCCCACACGCCGGTGCCCTTCACAATCCCCGGCTTGTCGCCACGCGCGGCCGCGTCCATGGCCACGTTGGACAACTCGTCGGCCTTCTTGTTCTTGGCGCGCGGAACCCAGGTGTAGGTGACCTTCTCAAAGGAGGAGGCGAGGTCGCGGGCTTCCCGAGCGAGTTGTTGCATGTCCGGGTGTTTGATTTTCCACCGGCCGGTCATTTGCTCGACAACGAGCTTGGAGTCCATGAATACATCCACCCGCGTGGCGCCGACCTCGCGGCACGCCTCCAGCCCGCGGATCAGTCCGTAGTATTCGGCGACGTTGTTGGTGGACTTTTTGCCCACCACATACGCGATCTCACCGAGGGTTTCGCCGTCGGCGTCGTAGACCACGGAGCCGGATCCGGCGACCCCCGGGTTTCCGCGGGAGCCGCCGTCGCAGTACATCTTGACCTGCATTTACACCTCGTCGGTGGCCGGGTTCACGCGCACCAGCAGGGTGCCGCAGTTCGGACAGGCCGGCAGGGTGTCCTCCGGCTCGGCGAGTACTTCGGCGCGCTCGGACGGCGGGAGTTGGATGAAGCAGCCGCCGCAGGCGCGGCCGTTGAACTTGGCGGCGCCGATGTCGTCGTACGCCTTCAGCACGTCCTCCGGCAGGCGGGAACGCAGCGCGTCGGTGTCCACCGCTTCTTCTTCCGGCAACGCATCGACGGCGCGCTGGGCGGCCTCGACCTTGCGGTTGAGTTCATCGACGCGGGCGGCGTGAATGTCGCGGTTGTTGCGCAGCGCAGCGATCTCGTTGTGGGCTTCCTTGAGTTCGTAGAGCAGGTCCGCGATGCGCGACTTCGCGGCGTAGCGGTCGTGCTCCAGGTCCTTGCGACGCTCCGGGTCGGTCTCTGCACTGAGTTGGCGTTTGTCGTCGAGTTCGCGCTTCTTCAGTTTCCGCTCGTCTTCCTGGATGCGCAGGATTTCCAGTTCCATGTCATCCACGGCCAGTTGGGCGGAGGCGGAAGCCTCGGTCATGCGCGTGCGTTCGTCGAGAAGCTTCTGCAATTCTTGCTCTTCGGGACGAACGCGCGTCTGGCCCTTGGTGGCGTCGGCGAGCGCGAGCTCCAGGAGGACGGGTTGCAGGTCTTGGGATAGGTGCATCGGTACTCCTTTAGTTCGCGGGGTGCGCGGACACAGTCCAGGGATCCGTGCGGATGTGCAGGATCTCGGTGTCCACGCCTAGAGGGGCCACGATACTCTCTGCCTGCTCGGTCCAGGGAAACTCGCTGGCCCAGTGGGCGGTATCGATCACGGCAGGCCCACCGGCGCGCAGGTGCTCGTCGACCGGGTGGTGGCGCAAATCGGAGGTGACATACACGTCCACACCGAGCTTGGACACATCCGAAAGGAACGAGTCGCCGGAGCCAGACGACACCGCGACCTTTTGCACGATCTGGTCCGGATCACCGGCGGCGCGCACACCCCAGGCGGTCTCCGGCAGGGCGTTGGCCACCTGCTGGGTGAACTCGCGCAGCGTCATCGGCTCCGGCAACTCGCCCACGCGCCCCAGCCCGGTGGCCGTGGACAAATCTCCGGTGTGCTCGATCTGGACGATGTCGAACGCCGGCTCCTCGTACGGGTGATGCGCGCGCAGCGTATCGACGAGCCCACGCCGCAACCTCGCCGGCGCCACAAACTCCACCCGCAACTCCTTCGCGGTGTAGTGCTCGCCGACCGTGCCGTCGGTAGGGTCAGCGCCCTCGACGGGGGTGAACTCGCCGGTGCCCTCGGTGGTGAAGGCACACTCGCGGTAGTTGCCAATCTCGCCCGCGCCGGCCTCGAACAGGGCGCGCTTCAACCCGTCGGCTTCCGCAGGTGGGACGTGGACGCCCCAGCGGTCGGTGGCGTTAAGAAGCACCGGCTTGATCGGACGGCCGGGTTCGATGCCGACGAGTTCGGCGAGTTTGTCCGACACACCCGGGCGCGCCGAATCGGCGTTCGTGTGCGCAGCGAACAGCGCGCAGCCGCCAGCCAGCAACGTGTGAATGACCTTGCCCTTCGGGGTATTCGCCGCCACCGAATGCACACCACGCAGCAGCAACGGGTGGTGCACAACCAACAGTTGCGCACTCTGCGCCACGGCCCGTTCGGCGACCTCCAGCGTGCAATCCAACGCGAACGCAACCTTGGTCACCTCAGCGTCCGGGTCGCCGCAGACCAGGCCAACTTGGTCCCAACTTTCCGCCAGCGCCGGCGGGTAGGCAGCCTCGAGGGCATCAACAACGTCTTGCACAGTCACAGCAGTCATGGCAGCCAGCCTACAAATTTGGAACAGTGGTGAGGTGTGAACACCACATTGCTTTTCGATGTCGACGGCACCCTCATCGACTCCTTCCCCGGCATCCGCCACGGATTCCTCCTCGGATTAGAGGCCGTGGGCTGGGATAAACCGGACGAGGAGTTCATCAAACGCATCCCCGGCCCACCGATGCCGGAATCGATGCGCGCACTCGGCATGTCGCCTGACCAGGTCGAACAAGCCATGCAGGCCTACTCCGCCTACATGTCTACCGAAGGCTGGCAACGCTTCGAAGTCTTCGACGGCATGGCCGACCTGTTGGCTAGGTTGAAGGGGGAAGGTTTTGGGGTGTGCACGGCGACGTCGAAAAGCGAACGCTTCTCGCGAGCCGCACTCGAGCGCGCAGGGATGCTCGAGCACATCGACTTTTTGGGCGCTGCATCGAACGACGGCGTGCGCGCCAAGAAGGCCGACGTGATCCGGTACGTGCTGGACAACGTCGGGCCCGAACGTCCCCTGATGGTTGGTGATCGCACCCACGACTTCACCGGCGCCGCCACCTTTGACATCCCGAGTGTTGCCGTGACCTGGGGTTACGGTGCCGCACCCGAATGGGACGAGGCGACCTACGTAGCATCGGACGCACGCGAGTTGGAAAGGATCATCCGTGCTGCATATTGATTTCGTCTGCACTGGCAACATCTGCCGCTCCCCGATGGCGGAGGTCATCGTGCGCTCCAAATTGGAGGACGCGGGGCTGGGCGATGCGGTGCGCGTGTCGTCGTCAGGCATCGGCGACTGGCACGTCGGCCACAAAGCCGACGAACGCGCCCGGCGCGAACTGGCCAACCACGGCTACGACGGCGAAGCCCACCGCGCCCAACAGTTTGGCTACGAGCAGGAGCAAGCCGACCTGATCGTCGCGCTGGACACCAACCACGTGTCGGAGTTGGTCGTGCGCGGCGTGCCCGAAGACAAGGTCCGTCTGCTGCGCTCCTTCGACCCCGCCGCACCTGAGGGCGCTGGCGTTGCCGACCCGTACTACGGCGGGCCCGAGGGCTTCACCGTGGTGCGCGAGCAGATCGAAGCCGCCGCCGACGGCATTATCCGCTGGGTGCGCGATCAGCTAGGCTAAGTGGGCGTGAATGCCAACAAGTCCTCCCAAAAGCCGTGGTGGCGCCAACTGCTCAACCCCGGCTGGATCATCGCGGCGATCGTCGTCGGCATTTTCTCCTACTTTGCCTTCACGTTCCTCGCGCCCTGGCAACTCGGCAAGAACGAACAGTTAGTCGAGCGCAACGAACACATCTCCGCGGCGTTCGACCACGATCCCGAACCGCTGGTGGACCGCCTGCCCGGCACCACGCTCGCCCCCGCCGACGAATGGTCACGTGTGGTCGCCACCGGCCACTACACGGGCAACGACGTGTTGCTTCGCCTGCGTTCCGTCGACCGCACCCCTGCGTTCCAGGTGCTCACGCCGTTCACGCTTGACGACGGCCGCACCATCCTTGTCAACCGCGGCTGGGTCCCCGCCGAGGGCTCCACCGGTGTCCCGGACATCGACGCAGCACCCACCGGCGACGTCACCATCACCGGCATGCTGCGCGCCGGCGAAGCCGTCCACCCCACTGCGCCCATACACGACCAGGGCTACGACATGGTCCACTCCATTAACCCCGCCCAAGTCGGGGAGTTAGCCGGTGTAGACGCAGGCGCTGTCATGGTCGAGCCGTACATCCAACTGCTTTCCGACCAGCCCGGCACCCTCACCGCCATCCCCCTGCCCCAACTGGAAACGGGCAACCACCTTTCCTACGGCCTCCAGTGGATCCTGTTCGGCGTCGCCGCCCCCGGCGCCCTGCTCTACTTCCTGTTCTCCGAAAGCCGCGAACGCCGCCGCTACGTCGAGGAGCAGAAGCAACTGCTTAACGACGACACCGTGGCCGGCAGCGGCCCCGAGCCTTCCCCTGTCCCCGGCGAAGAAACCGCCCCGGCGCCGTCCGCTCAGACCCCGACTGCGGCTCCTACGCGTTCCCGCCAGCGCTACGGTTCTTCCCGCACCAACCCGTGGGCCAAGGCTTACGATAAGGAACAAGAACGCTAACTCTGTCCCATGGTCTCTGAAGGGGTTTTGATGTCGCTCGATTCCGTCCTCCGCACCCTCGCCGACGTCGGCGTCGTCCCTGCCCCGGGCGTCGAACCAGCCGATATTGAAGACGCCGCCTTCGACCACGCCGTCGCCTTCGCCAACCGCCCCTTCGCAACCTTGTCGCTTCTCACCGACCCCGAAGGCCAGCCCCTTTTCGCCCTGTCCGACGGCGGTACTTTGCCAGCCCGCGCCGGCTTAGCCTGCGCCGCGCTTGGCCACTCTCTCCACGACATCTCCATCGTCCCCGACTCCCCCACCGCCACCACCGGCTCCGCTCGGGTGCAGTTCTCCGAATGGGACGTCGCAGACGTGGAGTTCGACGGCAACACCCCGGCGTTCGAACTGGGCATCCTCGCCGCCATCGAGAACCGATCGCTCTAGGTACCGGTTCGGGTTAAGCGACAAAATGTGTGTCTGGATTCGTCGATTTGTTTGAGATGATCGGGGGTTTTCCTGAAAGTATATGCTCCTGGGGCTTATATCCGCGCCATGGTGGCGAAAAACCGGGGGGGTGACAGCAGTGTGTGGTAGGGGCTGGTGTTGGCTTGATCAATGCCGAAGAACAGACCACGCTGCCAATGCGGTGGGGAAATGAAACGCAACGGTAAGACCTCCGCCAACCGCAGCCGGTGACGGTGCAAAATGTGCGGCGCTTCCATCACCAAGCAGCTCCCCGATATCACCAACTCCGCTGCCTTCGCAGCATTTATCACCCACCTCACAACCGGTGCGAGCTTGGAAACCGCTGCCGCCGGAGCAGGATGTCATCCGCGTACGCTGCAACACCGGTTTGAACACTTCTGGCTAGTTGATGTCCCCGATCCCACGATCGGGCACGAAGGCTGGGTCTACGACCAGGTCTTTCTTGACGGCACCTACACCGCCGGCGGATGCTTGATTGTTGCTGCCACCTTGGATCACGTCATCGCTTGGCACTGGTGCACACGTGAAACCACCCGCGACTACCAACGACTGCTCGAACGTATCCCCGCGCCCCTGATCCCTGTCATTGACGGCGGCCAAGGCGCTGCCAGCGCAATCAAGGCATGCTGGCCCACAACGAAAGTGCAGCGCTGCCTCGTCCACGCCCAACGCGTGGTGCGCCGGCACACCACCGCACGTCCCCGCACCGATGCAGGACGAGCGATTTACCAGATCGCGCTCAACCTCACGAAGATCACCGATCTTGACGAGGCGGCCGCGTGGGGTGCGCAACTGCACGAATACGGCACTATCTACCGTGACTGGATGAACCAGAAAACGTTCACAACCGACCCGGCGACACGGCAACGCGCCTGGTCATGGACTCATGAACGCACCCGCAAGGCCTACAACAGCCTCAACCACCTATGGCGGGGCAACTTAC
Source organism: Corynebacterium sp. HMSC070H05 (assembly GCF_001837615.1). Classification (NCBI taxonomy): domain Bacteria; kingdom Bacillati; phylum Actinomycetota; class Actinomycetes; order Mycobacteriales; family Corynebacteriaceae; genus Corynebacterium; species Corynebacterium sp. HMSC070H05. Next base: position 30,802 of record NZ_KV833341.1, on the reverse strand, counting down.
TGTTGGTCTACCTCGCCCCACCCGACGGTGTGCTCGACGCCAGCCGGATCAAAGCCACCAAACAGCCGGAAGGCGGAATCAACGCCCAGTTGAAACTGCTGGCCCGCACCCACCGGGGAAGATCCGGGAACATCAACGCCGCATGTTGGATTGGTGGCTCTACCTAAAAACGGAACTGCCTGACGACCCCGTTGAGATCGCCGGGCAGCCCAACTGGGGTCAGGACTAACTGGCCAAAGTATCCACCCTGACCCGAAACGAGAACCAAGCCGACCACGAAACTTCGACGACCAGCCTTCTACGAGGGCGCTATCGACACCAACTACACCCACTCAATCGGCATCCAAAAAGGCCACATCTAACCCTCGCGACACGCCGAGCTAGACACCCTTTTTGACCCTTAACGCTCAAATAGTAGTTATAGAATAGCGGCTCACGCAGGAAGCAAGAATTTGAATATACTAGTCTCTGTCTCGTTCACGGTATCTCACCAAGACTACGTACAAAATGCCCGCTAGAGCACCTGTAATCGATAAAATGGGACCTACGGACAAAATCGGATTAGACCACGCAGAAAGTGCTACTTGAATAATACTCAGGATAACACCTATAGCGATAATGATACCGATGACAACACGTAGCAAGCGCATTTATACCTACTGTGACCAGCAAATTCCACCAGGGAAAAGTCTAATTCCTCGATTCCACGTACCGCAGATGCCTAAAATGCCAGATTCCGCCGCTAAGCCTCCAGCAATAGCGCCAGCAAGAAACCCGCCTACACCTGTTTCTGCAGTAATTAACGCAGCTAACGCGGCAACACCAGCGCCAGCGGCGTACGCATTCTGGAGTGCAGATGCCGCGCAGCTATTTAGCAAGATACCGGGTGGTAGCTTTTGGAACCCATTCCGTCCTTGACATGCATCGTAAAACTGAATAGCCGGTTCGATAGCATCCGCTTCGCGTTCAAGAATCGCTAGGTCTGATTCGTCCGCGTCAACATTCCAGCCTTGCGCAAGAAGAGTTCCTGAGAACTCATTCAGTACACCGGAATCCACGTCTGGATCCGACTGAGCTGCTCGATAATCAAACCGTGCATGTTCAAAATCAACATACCTGTCCATCGCCCTAAAAGATGCCTCTTCAGCCACGGTGAGGTTCGAATCCTCGGCAAATAACATCTGCGCCTCAGCGACGTCAATTGGCTTTGCCGTTACCGTCGTAGGGGAGGAGATTCCTAGCGCCGATACCGAAAGTGCAACTGCCAATGCCCTTCTAAAGGGTAGGCGCATTCCTAACCTCTTTCTAAGAATATTCTGCGAGAGCTTGCTCTGTCGAGATGTCCTGCGAGCTCTTGCTCACTTAAGACACCTTGTGAGATGACGGTAACATATTCTTTCGCCCAATGAACGGCAGAGCATTAATGAGAATGTCACGCCGATAGCAGACACACTTTTTGAGCCTTAACCCGCCTTAACCCCAGCCTGCGGACTCACACCAAGCTACGAAAAGGCCCCTCCGAAGAGGGGCCTTGACCTGGTGCGCCATGACGGGCTCGAACCGCCGACCTACTGGGTGTAAACCAGTTGCTCTTCCAGCTGAGCTAACGGCGCGCTGCCCGGTAACACTACCAAAGCACGACCGGAAAAGGAAAACCTGCAGGCTAAGCGCCAAAAACTACCGTTTCGAGGCGGCGAGGCAAGAGCCCTGCCAGTCACCGAAGCGGTCGGCCTTGGTCTGCAGCAGACCGGCCAACTGGGCAGACTCTGCGATCAAGCCCGGGGCGACAACGCCTGGGAAGCCGGCACCAGGAGTCATCAGCCAGATACGGCCGCCGGAACCGAGGTTGCGGGTGGCGTCGACGAGTTCATCGACAAGGTCACCGTCGCCTTCACGGAACCAAAGGAGGACGAGGTCGCAGGGCTCGAGGGTGTCGTCGTCAAGAAGCATTGCTCCGATGGCATCCTCGATGGCTTCCGAGATGGACGAATCCGCATCCTCGCCCCAGCCGATCTCCTGAACGACAAGGTCGGGGCCAACCCCAAAACGGTCGGCGTAGGTGTCCACTCCTGTGGCACTCAAGTGTCTAAATCCTCCAGTTGTAGTTGTACGAATGCACGACAGCATACCGCCCCACCGTGCTCAATGGCGACAAACCAACAATTAGTCTCACCAAAAGCCATCCGATGTAAGAACTAGCGACCAAAAGAACGTATCCTTGTCGGTGTATTGCCCCGATGAACCCAGGAGGTTGAAGTGGCCGAAAAGGACACCGAGATGATCGATGGTCGCGTGAAGAACGCTTCTGACGTCGATACGAATATCCTGTCGCTGCGCGAAGGCGTAGCTTCCTACCTGCATGACGCGGACCCGGAGGAAACCCAAGAGTGGATGGACTCCCTCGACGGCCTGCTCGAGGAGTCCGACCCGGAGCGCGCCCGCTACCTCATGCTTCGCCTCATTGAGCGCGCCAACGCCAAGCGCGTACCGCTGCCGGCGCTGTCCTCCACCGACCTGGTGAACACCATCCCAACCAAACTCGAGCCAGAATTCCCTGGCGACGAGAAAATTGAGAAGCGCTACCGCCGCTGGATGCGCTGGAACGCCGCCGTCATGGTGCACCGCGCACAGCGCCCGGGCATCGGCGTCGGCGGCCACATCTCCACCTACGCCTCCGCGGCAGCCCTCTACGAAGTTGGCTTCAACCACTTCTTCAAGGGCAAGGACGCACCACAGGGCGGCGACCAGATCTTCTTCCAGGGCCACGCCTCCCCAGGCATGTACGCCCGCGCCTTCCTCGAAGGCCGCCTTTCCGAAGACGATCTGGACGGCTTCCGCCAGGAACACTCCCGCAAGCAGGGCGGCCTGCCGTCCTACCCGCACCCGCACGGCATGCCGGGCTTCTGGGAGTTCCCAACCGTGTCCATGGGCCTTGGCCCAATGAACGCCATCTACCAGGCACGCTTTAACAAGTACCTGCAGGACCGCGGCATCAAGGACACCGACCAGCAGCACGTCTGGGCATTCCTTGGCGACGGCGAAATGGACGAGCCCGAATCCCGCGGCCTCATCCAGATGGCTTCCCTCTACGGTCTGGACAACCTCACCTTCGTGATCAACTGCAACCTGCAGCGTCTCGACGGCCCAGTGCGCGGCAACGGCCAAATCATCCAAGAACTGGAAAGCTTCTTCGTCGGTGCCGGCTGGAACGTCATCAAGGTCGTCTGGGGCCGCGAGTGGGACGAACTGCTTGAGAAGGACGAAGAAGGCGCACTCGTCCACATCATGAACACCACCAAGGACGGCGACTACCAGACCTTCAAGGCCAACGACGGCGCCTACGTCCGCGAGCACTTCTTCGGCCGCGACGAGCGCACCAAGAAGCTCGTCGAAGACATGACCGACGAAGAGATCTGGAACCTGCGCCGCGGCGGCCACGACTACCGCAAGGTCTACGCCGCCTACAAGCGCGCCCTGGAGACCAAGGGCAAGCCGACCGTCATCCTCGCCCACACCGTCAAGGGCTACGGCCTCGGCCACAACTTCGAGGGCCGCAACGCAACCCACCAGATGAAGAAGCTGGCCCTGGAAGACCTGAAGCTCTTCCGCGACAAGCAGCAGATCCCGATTTCCGACGAAGAACTGGAAAAGGATCCGTACCTGCCGCCGTACTACCACCCGGGCGAGGACGCCGAGGAGATCAAGTACCTCAAGGCACGCCGCGAGGAACTCGGCGGCTACCTGCCGGAGCGTCGGGAGCAGTACACCCCACTCGAGCAGCCTGACTTTGAAAAGACCTTCAAGGCCCTGTTCAAGGACTCCGGCAAGCAGGAAGTCGCCTCCACCATGGCGCTCGTGCGCACGTTCAAGGCGATCATGCGCGACAAGGAGATCGGCAAGCGCATCGTCCCGATCATCCCGGACGAGGCCCGTACCTTCGGCCTCGACTCCTGGTTCCCGACCCAGAAGATCTACAACCCGCACGGCCAGAACTACGTGCCGGTCGACCACGACCTGCAGCTGTCCTACCGCGAGTCCACCGATGGCCAGATCCTGCACGAAGGCATCAACGAGGACGGCTCCTCCGCATCCTTCATCGCAGCAGCAACGTCGTACGCCACCCACGGCGAGCCGATGATCCCGATGTACATCTTCTACTCGATGTTCGGCTTCCAGCGCACCGGCGACAACTTCTGGGCCGCCGGCGACCAGATGGGCCGCGGCTTCATCGTCGGCGCAACCGCCGGCCGCACCACCCTCTTCGGAGAGGGCCTGCAGCACATGGACGGCCACTCCCCGATCCTGGCATCCACCAACCCGGCCGTCATCCCGTACGACCCGGCGTTCGCCTACGAGATGCCATACATCATCTCCAAGGGCATCGAGCGCATGTACGGCCAGGGCGCGGACAAGGACGAGGACGTGATGTACTACATCACCGTCTACAACCAGCCGCACCACCAGCCGGCACGCCCGGACAACCTCGACGTTGAGGGCCTGCACAAGGGCATCTACCTTTACGACGAAGGCAAGGACCTCGAGCACAAGGTCTCCCTGCTCGCCTCCGGCGTGGGTATGCAGCAGGCACTTCGCGCACAGGAGATCCTGCAGGAGAAGTACAACGTCGGTGCCGCGATCTACTCCGTCACCTCCTGGACCGAGCTCGCCCGCGAGGGTCAGCGCAAGGCTGCCGAGCAGCTCCGCAACCCGGGCGAAGAGGTCGAAGAGGCATTTGCTACCAAGCAGCTCAAGCAGACCGAAGGCCCGTACATCGCGACCTCCGATTTCGCTTCCGACCTGCAGGAGCAGATCCGCGCCTACGTCCCGGGCCAGTACATCGTGCTGGGTGCCGACGGCTTCGGTTTCGCCGACACCCGCGAAGCCGCCCGCCGCTACTTCAACATCGACGCCGAGTCCATGGCCGTCGCCGCCCTGATGGGCCTGGCCAACGAAGGCAAGATCGATCGTGATGTTGCAGCGAAGGCTGCCAAGGATCTGAAGATCGACGATCCGACCGCCGCGAAGCCGACCCTCGACTCCGACGACGAGGGACCGGAGAACGCCGCAGAGTAGTTCTGTGATCCCCCAACCGCCCCGGCCTGTTTTCATTGGCCGGGGCGGTTTTCGTTGTGTGAGGTGGCTTGTCTTTCCGCCTGCCACCCTTTCCGAAAATAGTTCCCCGGCCGGGAACTTTCTTCGGTTTTGGGGCTTTCCGCGGCCGCGTTTCCCCAGGTCGCCGATTTTGCAACACCTTAAAAGCCAAAATAGTTCCACAAATCGGCGCGGACCCGGGAATTATTTTGGCCAGGAGCAGATGCTCCTGACAGACTTCACATCGGCGCCCACCTCAAAACCCGCTGACCTGCGACGATTCCCGGCGCTGACAGATTCTGCCGGAATGTGTCAGAAACCTCGGCGGCTGGTGGCTGTCGCAGGCGCGGTCGCGCCTGCCCTACCCTCGCGCCAGGGCGATGACGCGCTCGATGGCGGCGGTGACGGCGCCGGGGTCGTCGAGAGGCGGCATGTGCCCTGACTCGGGCAGGATTTGGAAGTAGGCGCCTGGCCAGATTGCGGCGAGTTCGGCGGATTGGCTGACGGGGGCGACGTTGTCGCGGTCGCCGACGAGGATGTAGCCGGGGATGGTGGCCAGGACGGCGGCGGCGCCTCGTTCGGAGTGGGTTTGGAGGTCGTCGAAGAAGCCTCGATAGGTGGCGAGCGGCGTGGCTTTAATCATGCGGGCGTGGAATGTGATCAGGGACCACGGTACGGGCCGGAAGTAGAACCAGCGTGCGAGGATCGGGGCGATCATGTCGGTGACCAGGCGCCGGATGCCCTCGGCGGCGTGTGGCAGCCTATCCACAAACCACCCGAGCGACCGGCCGAATCCCCCACCGAGGAGGCGTGGTAGGCCGCGGGCGGTGAAGGGGTCGACGGTGCTGGAGATTTGCACGGATCCGACCCAGTTGAACTGGTGGCGGCGCATCAGGGACAGGGAGATCGGACCGCCGAGGGAGTGTCCGACGGTGATGAGGGGGTCGTCGATACCGAGGTGGCTCAGGACGGCGGCGATGTCGTCGGCGGCGGAATCGATGGTGAGCAGGCTGGGGTCGGCGTAGCCGGTTTTGCCGTGGCCGCGGACGTCGACAAGGATTTGGCGCACGCCGGAAATGGCTTCGACCTGCAGTTTGTATTCGGCGGCGGCGATGTTGAAGCCGTGTGCGTAGACGACGGTCAGGCCGGCGTCGCGGGGGCCGACGTCGTAGTAGTGGATGGTGATGCCGTCGCGGTCGATGGTGCCGGTGCGCATCATAATCCGAATTGTTGCAGGTAGGGCATGGCGGCGAAGCCGATGCCGACGATGACGGCGAGGATGCCGAAGACCAGCGCACCCTTTCGCAGCGGCGTTGATCCAGCGGGCGCAGGCGCGGGCGTTTGCTTCTCGACGACCCCACGTCCCGTATTCGTCACCCTCGCCGTCGTCGAACGCTTCGAGCCGTCGGCGAACGTGGCGGTCACGTCAAGGTTCACGCTGTCGTAGGAGTCCTTGGGCAGGGTCACGGTAATCGCCCCGGTTTTCTGGTCGACTGCGTCGTGATTGCCCTTGACCTCCCACGTCGCGTCGTTAGGAAGGTCCAGGTGGCGGACGTTGGTCGGGGTGAGCGTTACGGTTTGGCCGGGGTCGGCCTCGGCGGAGTCGTATTCCGGATCGTACAGAAACGCGTGGTCCGGGATTAAGGTGACCTCGGGGAAATAGAGGTCCGTCGAGTTGTCCGGAAAGTGCACCCGCACCGGAATCTGCTGCGTGTTCTCGCCGCGCTGCACCGGCGTATCGCCATTCAGGTTGAGGTTGACCCGGAGTTTGTCGTCCACCTTGTCCACCTGAAAGCGGTGGCGGATCGTGTTCTCCCCGGTCAGGCTCCACCGTGCCCCCTCCGGCACGTCCTTCAACTCCAGGTAAACGGGGTTGGTGTAGTAGTCGCCTGGCGGGCCGTACACGTGCGATGTCTCCGGCGCGAAGTACGGCTTGTACGTTTCCGCCATCGTTGCGGCGCCGGCGACGGGGGCGACGAGGCTGGTGATCACAACGGCTGCTGCCGGAACTGCGAGGCGGTGCATGGGCCTATCATAACGGCATGGAACTTTCGCAGCGCTTGGATCTCGGCGGCCTCCAACTCGAGGAGGAAACCCCGGCAGACACGTTCGCTCGTCTCGCGGGATTGGTTGAGGAGGTGACGGGGGTCGTCGTCAAGCAAAGCTCGCGTTTCGACGACACCGCCATCGCCTCCCTCGACCGCATCGAACTCGCCGTGCGGATCGAGGACACCTTCGGCGTGCGTATCGACGACACCGTACTTACCGACCACCCCACCGCCGGCGAACTCGCCGACTACCTGGAGGAACACGAATGATTTCATACCTGACCGACATGGACGGCGTCCTCCACAAAGAGGGCTCGGTCATTCCCGGCGCGAAGGAGTTCATCTCCACCCTGCGCGATGAGGAAATCGAGTTCATGGTGCTGACCAACAACTCGATGCAAACCCCGCGCGACCTCTCCGCGAAACTGCAACGCATGGGCCTGGACATCGAGCCGGAACGGATCTGGACCTCCGCGACGGCAACCGCGAAGTTTCTCTCGCAGCAAGCCGGTGAAGCCTCCGCGTACGTCATCGGCGAGGCCGGCCTGACCACCGCGCTACACGAGATCGGCTGGATTCTTACCGACGCCGACCCCGACTTCGTCGTACTCGGCGAAACCCGCACCTACTCCTTCGAAGCGCTCACCACCGCCTCGAACCTGATCCGGCGCGGCTCCCGCTTCATCGCGACGAACCCCGACCTGACCGGGCCTGGCCCGCGCGGGGTCGTACCCGCAACCGGTTCCGTCGCCGCCATGATCACCGCCGTGACCGGCATGGAGCCTTACTACGTGGGCAAACCTAACCCCGTCATGATGCGCTCCGCACTGAACAACATCGGCGCCCACTCTGACAACACCGTCATGATCGGCGACCGCATGGACACCGACGTGAAATCCGGCCTCGAAGCCGGCATGCGCACCGTACTTGTGCGCTCCGGCATTAGCGACGACGCCGAGATCGCCCGCTACCCCTACCGCCCCACCGCCGTGTTCGACTCGGTGGCGGACCTGGTGGATCGCATCCACGACCCCTTCGGCGACGGCAAGTACACCGACGCCGACTAGGGCGCGCTTCCTTACACCGCCGAGTCGGAGCCGGCGATGTAGAAGCGCTGCTTGTTCACAAACTCGTCCATGCCCAGTGGGCCCAGTTCGCGGCCCAGACCGGAAGCCTTCACACCGCCGAAGGGCAGTTCGGCGCCGCGGGCCTGCGGGATGTTGACGTGGATCATGCCGGTGTCCACCTTGTCGGCAACGCGCTTGGCGCGCTCGACGTCCTCGGACATCACGGCGCCGCCGAGGCCGTAGCGGGAGTTGTTGGCCACCTCGATGGCCTCCTCCTCAGAGGACACCTTGTATACCTCGGCAACGGGGCCGAAGAACTCCTCGTAGTAGGAGTCGGAACCGACCGGGATGTCGGTGATCACGGCCGGGGTGATGTAGGCGCCCTTGCCGGTGACCTCGCCGCCAACGCGCAGGTTCGCGCCTTCAGAGACGGCGATCTTCAGCTGCTGGGCGAGGTTTTCGGCGGCGTCGCGCGAGGACAGCGGGTAGTAACGGCCCTTCTCCGGGTTGAGCGGATCGCCGGCTTCGCACTTGGAAGCGAGGGAGACGAGTTCGTCGACGAATTCGTCGTAAATGTCCTCCATCACGATCATGCGCTTGTTGGAGGTGCAGGCCTGGCCGGTGTTGGAAATGCGCTTGTTCCAGGCGGTTTTCGCGGCGGCCGGGACGTCGGTGGAGTCGAGCACGATGTAGGCGTCGGTGCCGCCCAGCTCGAGCACGCACTTCTTCAGCGCCTGGCCGGCCTGGGAGGCGATGGCACGCCCGGCGCGCTCGGAGCCAGTGAGGGAAACGCCTTGGACGCGGTCGTCGTTAATAATGCGCGAAATTTGCGTGTGCTTCGCGTACAGATTCGTGAACAGCCCCTTGGGCGCGCCGGCCTCCTCGAAAATCTTCTGGATCGCCTCCGCCGAACGCGGGCAGATCTCCGCGTGCTTGACCAGCACGACGTTGCCGGCCATCAGCGCGGGCGCGGCGAAGCGCGCGACCTGGTAATACGGGTAATTCCACGGCATGATGCCCAGGATCACGCCGAACGGAACCTTGCGCATAATCGACGTGCCGCCACGCTTGTTCGGGATCTCCTCGTCAGCCCCGAACTCGGCGCCGTTGTCGGCGTAGTAATTGAAAATCTCGACTACGTCGTCGATCTCACCGTCGCCCTGATCGACCGGCTTGCCCATCTCTTCGGCGATGATGCGGGTGAGTTCGTCGCGTTTGTCGTCGAAAAGCTTCGCGACCTTCCGCAGCACCTCCGCACGCTCCTCAAACGACTTCTCGCGCCACTGCTTAAACGTGTCGTTTGCGGTGGTCAGGGCGGTGTCGAGGGCGTCGTCGCTAATGAAATCGTACGTTGCGACAATCTCGTTGTTCTTCGGATTTTGTACTCGATATTTAGTAGACATGCGCCCCATGGTACGAGCGCTGCGTCAGCCTCGCCACGAAATTCTCCTCCGCCGCCAACCGCTCAATCGCGCGCCGAAACGGCTCAATCTCCGCCTCCGTCGCGCGGATATTCTCCTGGCACGAGTACGTGCGATCCGGCCGCCGCTGCCAGCGCGTGAACCAGACCTCGCCCGGCTCACCCTCAGGCAACAAGAGCATTTGCTTCTCGACGACCCCACGCACCCTGCCCAACATCCCCTCAATGTGGAGCGTCCACGTGAGTCGATTGCGTGTCGGACGGCACGCGCGGGGCGCAGCCAGTGTTGTCGTCATTGGTGGGGACCCTTCTGTGCTTTCAGCATCGGTGCTGTGCCGCTGTTTTGCGTGCAGCACTCGATGTCTTGCTTGGCGCACTCCTGCCCCGGTGACTAAGCGGGACGCCGCGACGGACGGTTGTCCGTGTCCGGGTGACTAGCCCGGGCGGCGGAGTGCGAGACGAGAGGTTCGTCTTCCCCAACGGCCTCTGGTTACTCTTTGAGCCCTTTCGGCTCGCGACCGATCTTGCGTCACACGAGTCACCCTGGGCAACCCTCAACCGCTGCTTGATCCCCCTATTTGCTCGACCTCGGGTTGAGGTTTAGTGGCGCGGTTTTCAGTGCCGAGTGTTGGGTTGTATATGTCGCAAAGTGAGCTTAGGGGCAAACCCGAACTCAGATTCACGAGTTCGGGTTTGCCCCTAAGCTGCGTTTTCTCGCTACTTACCCTCGAGCGCAAACCATCCGCGCGTCGCGGCGCCGATTGCCTACAGCAACCGCACTGCCAGCACTCCGAGGAAGATCACGACCAGGCCGACGAGGCGCGTGGCGGTGAGCGGGTTCTTGCGGGCACCGAAGGCGCCGCGGGCCTCGAGGACCTGACCGGCGGCGATGGTGCCGGCGTTGAAAGCGATCACGGTGGTGGCGGTGCCGAGCAGTGGCGACAGGGTCGCGCCGGAGATCACAAAGGTGGCGCCCACGAGGCCGCCGAGCCACATCCAGGCCGGGCCCGGCGTCGGCTTGCGGGTGAACTGCTTCGGTGAGGTGACCAGCGCGGCGACCAACAGCAGCACCACGCCGACGGAGAGATTGATTTCGCCGGCGTGGAGGGAGGAGCCGGCGATCGTCCCTAAGTAACCGTTCACTGCCGTCTGTACCGCGGAGCCGACGCCGACCAGGACGCCGAGCGCGCGGAAGAGCCAGAGTTCGAGGCCGGAGGCGTCGCCAGATGCAACGGCAGCAGCCGCACCCCTCCCTGACTTGCCTGCGCGCAGCACCACAACGATGCCGACGAACACGACGATGGCGCCGGCGATGCGGGGCGGGGTGACGTCGATACGCGGTGCTCCGAACAACCCAAACCAGTCGATGAGCAGGCCCATCACCACCTGGCCAAGGATCGGCAACACCACAGTCTGCACCGCGCCAAGGCGTGGGAACAGCAGAATGTTGCCCAGCACGAAGCACACACCCATCACACCGCCGAGCCACGTCCACCACGGCGCGGACGTACCCGGCGCGAACTGTGGTAGCGGGTTGCCCTGCAGAATGGTGGTCGCCACGATAGCCACAAGCAACGCCACCGAAAACGAAATCAGCGCCGACACAACTGGGAAGTTGCCCACGCTGAGACGCAAACGCGAGTTGGCCGCGGTTTGGATCGGGATCAGCCCGCCGACAGCGAGCGCAATAAGGAGAAGCACCCGCCTATGGTTTCATACGGGTGGGTTACTTCTTGCGGTCGCCCGCACCGCCAGCGCCAGAGCCCGCACCGCCAGCGCCTCCCGGCCCGGTCGGGTCGATGTAGGCGCGGTAGAGGGCGTCGAGGAATTCTTCGTGGGTGACGTTGCGGCGGTCGTCGATACGATTGCCCAGAATGTCGTGAATATCCTTGCGCGTCGGCGCGTGCACGAGCATGCCGGGGCGTTGCGCGCGCTCGGCACGTTGGCGCAGGGCGCTGGGGGTGCGTGGGAGGCGGTCGCCGACGCGGTGTTTGATCCGGGTGAAGAAATCGTCGACATTCGCCAGCGCCTCGATGCCCGGCACGTGCCAGCCGAACCAGTACGCCGCCACGCCGAGGCCGAAACCAATCAGGGCGGAGATGGCGAGGCCGATGGATTGCAGGTTGAGATCATAAAACAGTTGCACGCTAATCGACGCCACAATCGCCGGCACGACGTACCACTGGCGGTCGATAAGTATGGACGGGATCTGGCCGATCATCATCTCGCGAATCACCATGCCGCCGGTCGCGGTGAGCACGCCCATGAGGATGCAGCCGAACCACGTGATGTCGGCACGCATCGCCGTCACCGTGCCCGTCACCGCCCACACGCCAACGATGATCATGTCGCCGTGGAAACGGAACAACTCCCACGTCAGGCCCGACAGCGGGATCAGAAACGCAAACAGCGACCCCACCAACGCCGTGCCGATGTACCAGGGGTTTTGCAACGCCGACGCGGGCGTGGCACCGATCAGGGCGTCGCGGATCATGCCGCCCGCCATGCCCGAAATGATGGAAATCAGCATGAAACCGACGGCGTCAAAGCGCAATCGCCTAGCGACGAGCCCACCCATCAGCGCATTCAAAAACACCCCAATAAGGTCCATCAGGGCAAACGAGAACCCCACGGCGGTGAACACGTTGTCGAAGTACATGCGCGTCATCGTAGTGGTTTACTCCTGTAATTCCCGGCGTTCGGTCCCGGGCGCCGGTGATGACGGTGTGGGACGTGTGCGTAGGTGTCGCCGGTTTGGCGTGGTTGCCGGTACCGCCAGACACGCTCGGACACACATGGTGAGAATACAACGGTGAAGATGCCGATATTTTGCCGTCCTCACCGTTACGTTCTCACCATGTGTTGGGTGGGGTCGGGAAGGTGGCGTCGCAAAGCTAAACGGCACATCCAACACCGCGCATCTCGCCCAAAATCAGCGAAATGTGCCGTTTGGCCGAGAAGACGGGGCAGGTCTGCGCCTGAAGCGCCTGCCCCTACCCCAGGCGCTGGACTGCGTCGATGACGAGGTCCCAGAAGCGCTCCACGTCCAGGCGCGTGGCCACAGACGTGTTGCAGTCGGACGGGTCCAGCACGCGGAAGTCCGCCACGGTCCGCCCGCGGGTCAGCGCTCCCGACAGTTCCACGGACAGGGGCACGGCCACGGTCTCGACGACGGTGGGGTCGATGACGTAGGCGACGGCGCAGGGGTCGTGAACTGGTGGGTTGTCGAAGCCTTGGGCGTCCTTGTAGTTGCGACGGAAGGCGTCGATGAGTCCGACGCAGAAGTCGCCGACGGAGGTGCCCAGCGCAGCGAAGCGCGACTCCACCTCCGGCGTCGCCAGCGCCTGGTGGGTGAGGTCCAGGCCGACCATGACCACGGGCCAGTCTTCGCCGAAGACGATCGCGGCGGCCTCGGGGTCCACCCACGTGTTGAACTCGGCGGACGCGGTCCAGTTACCGGTGCCGTACGCCCCGCCCATGAGCACGACTTCGCGCACGCGCGAGACGATCCGTGGTTCCATGCGCACGGCCAGCGCGATGTTGGTCAGCGGTCCGGTCGGAACCAACGTCACGGTGCCGGGTTCTTCGCGCATCAGCGTATCGACGATCCACCGCACCGCATGCTCATCCTCCACCCCAACTGCCGGTTCGGGCAGGTCGTAGCTGTGGATTTCCATGCCGGTGTCGCCGTGGATGTCCTCGGCGGTGACGACCTCGTTGATAAGCGGGCGCGTCGCACCCCGGTAGACCGGCACGTTGGTGGCCCCGGCGATAGTCAGCACTTGGAGTGCGTTGTGGGTGACTTTATCGATGGTGTGGTTGCCGCCGATCGTCGTTAAGCCAAGGAGCTCAATGTCTGGATTGCCAAGGGCGAGCAGGATGGCGACGGCATCGTCGTGGCCTGGGTCGCAGTCGATGATGATCTTACGCACGGGCGGCCACGTCCTCTGCTGCGAGCGTGTCCGGGATGGTTTCCGGCTTCGGGATCAGGAACGACGCGGCGAACGCGCAGCCGAGCAGGATTGCGCCGGCGATCATGCCCGCGTGGTAGCTGCCGTTGGTGGCGGTGAACACCGCGAAGATGATCGTGAACGACAGGCCCGCACCCAGGTTGAACGCGCCGCCGTTGAGGCCCGGCAGGTAACCCTGGTTGTGCTTCGGTGCGAGCACGACGCCAAGCGAGCCGAGCATGATGTTGCCCATGCCGGCGTAGGTGATGCCGGCGAGGATCGACATGGCGAGCAGCAGCGCGTGCGTCGCATTGCCGACGACAAACACACCGAACACAACCGACAGCGCCGCACCAGCGATACCGATCTGCAGGATGATCTTGTAGCCCACGCGGCCGGCGAGCCATCCCGACAGCGGCCCCATGACCAGGCCGGCGAGCGCGTACGGGGTCAGCGTCCACCAGGACACGACACCGGCGGACATGCCCGGACCGGCCTCGGCGTCCTGGGCGAGGTTGGGCACGAGGCCGTTCATGACGGCGAACACACCGGTCATGGTGAGGGTGGTGGTGAGCAGCAGCGCCCAGGTGCGGCGCTGGGTGAGCAGTTCGGTGGACATCAGCGGGTGCGGGGTGGACTTCTCGGTGCGCCAGAACCACACCAGCGACGCCGCGCCGATGGCCAGCAGGATGATGACCATGACCCAGTTGGCGGCGGCGAGCTCGCCGGCCATGTTCAGTGCGGTCAGGATCGCGGCAGCACCGATAACCAGGCCGACGACGCCCTTCCAGTCCATCGGCTGCAACTCATTCGACTTGGTTTCCGGCACGCCGAACTGCACGGCGAACACGGCCACGAGCGCGGCGGCGCCGATGACCCAGAAGAGGGAGCGGAAGCCGAAGGCATCGGTAAGCCAGCCGCCCAGCAGTGCGTCCACACCAGCGATACCACCGTTCACCGAGGTCAGGATGCCCACCAGGAACGCGAACTGCTTCTCCTCACGCACAGCCTGGCGCAGCATGACCGACGTCAGCGCGACCGTCGGGCCGGACACACCCTGGATGACGCGGCCGATGAACAGCATGGTCACGTTCGTGGCCAGCGCCGCAACGACCGAGCCGATCACCGTGACCGCCATCATGGTCACCAACACCTTGCGGCGCCCAATCAAGTCACCCCAACGCGGCATAAACAGCGCAAACACGGCCGCGGCGGTGAAGAACGCGGTCTGCGTCATGCCGATCTGCGCGGTGGTCGCGTCAAGTTCGACCTCCATGGTCGCCAGCGCCGGCGACAACATGGACGCGTTGAGTTGGAATGCGAAGACAGCCACCAGCAGCGCTGTCATCAGGGGCACGACCTGGTTGGTCGGTAGCTTCTGCCCCGCTGCTGGTAGCGAGGTGTTCGTCATAGTCATGCGTGCAGTGTAAAACAGCCCTCCGCGCACCGCCCGCCTCGGTTCCGGTGCGTCGCCGAGCATTGCGAGCGCCCCTCAAGCAGCGTCTTTCCGTTCATATGCAGGGCTCGATATGCGTAATCCCTGGTCACAGCGTTTCGGCTCAAATCGCCCGATTTTTCCGAAAACGCCCTCACCTGCAGTTACGCATATCGAGCCCTGCACATGAACAAATCCGCCGCGCCGCACCCGCGCCCACGCACTGCCGCAGGCGCCCACGCACGCGCGCAGGCGCCCTACGCCAGCGCCTCCCACAGCGCCGTGTTGGTTTCCTGCCAGAGGGGTTTGGCCCAGTCGCCGAAGTCGCGGTCCGTGAGCACCACGCAGGCCTGGTCGCCGGCGACCCACAGGTAGGTGCCGGCCATGCCGAAGTGGCCGACGGTGTCGGCGGGCATGCCGTTGCCGGTCCAGTGCGGGGACTTCTCCCCCTTGATCTCAAAGCCGAGGCCCCACGGGCAGGGCTTTTGCATGCCGTAGCCGGGGACGACGCCGCGCAGGTCGCCGAACTGATTCGTAAACGCCTCGCGCACCGTCGAGGGGTCAAGCAACCGAGGCTCGAGTAGTTCGGCGGCGAAGCGCGAAAGGTCCGCGACAGTGGAGCGCCCGCCGTGGCCCGCCGAGCCGTAGATCTCGGTGTCGGTCATGCCAAGGGGTTCGAAAATGCCTTCGCGGGCGTAGTCGGCAAACGTGATGCCGGTGGTTTCCTCGACAATGTCGGCGAGGATTTCGTAACCGGCGGACGAATAGATGCGGCGCTCCCCCGGTGCCTTTTGCGGTTCGCGGGAGTCGAAGCCGACGCCGGCTGCGTGCGAGAGGAGGTGGCGGATGGTGGCGTTTTCGGGGCGGGCGTCGTCGTCAAGCGAAAATGCTCCTTCTTCAACCGCGAGGAGCACGGCGTACGCGGAGAGGAGTTTGGTCACGCTGGCCAGTTCGAAGACGCGCGCGGTGTCGCCGAACGACGCCTCTTGCCTACCGACGAGCGCGCCCGCCACATTGTCAACCGGCCAATCCTGGAAAAACTTCTCGAGCTGCATGGCCCCACCCTACGTGGCGAGTCATCGATACGGCCGGACATCCAGACTCGCGGTGTGGTCGACTTCTCCCATCCGCGTGTTCCACACATGCCGACGTTTCTTCTGCGCATCCAAGCCCGGTTGGATCTTCGACTGAAAGCCAGGATCAAAGTCGTTGCGGGGGACGAACCAACTGGCTGTTTCAATCCGCGCGACTGCCACTGGGTCCGCCACATGTAAATCGTGCACGGTATCTACGACCGGACCCATGTCACTATCGTGCGACGCCAAAACTACTAGATCAATGTCCGGATGCTGCGCAGCTAGCAATGTAGCGAGTCCCACCATCAGATCGACACCTTTCTCTTCAGGTGGTCCCGCCAACGTCTTCTTTCCATTGACATCCATGATCGGCTTACCTCGGCCATCGCGCTGGTACCGATATTTGAGCGGACGTAGGGTCACCTCGACTCCATCCGATTCCCAATTCCGTTTCTGATCCTGGTTTCGCCGATAGGCATCGGGATCATGAATCGAACTTGGTAAACCTCGAAAGACTTTCACCGAATCAAGTGTCGCAGGGGGCGTAGTGGAGTTGGCCGCGTTTCGAGCTGCAATAAGTCTCTTGGCAAAGGCTGCTGGGTCGAGCAACGCTTCATGAAGCCCGACGCCATCATCGCGTGAAAAGACTTCCCAGCCTGTGATGTGCACATTCTGATAGTCGATAAGTACGACAGCATTTAAAGTGCTGCTCCCCCTCCGCTTTGGCATGAGCGACGGTGACGCGTTAATCATCTGATCCCCCCCGGAATTTAAAAACCCCGCCAATCCGTAGATAGCGGGGAACTATGTGAGCGAGTATACCGTTTTGGGTTCGTCTGTCAACCCTTTCGGCTATCCAACCTAAAACGGCAGCGCAGGCAGCGTCAATCCCGGGATCATGCCCGCCGCGCCGGCGCCCACAGCCCCGAGTACGCCGAGCAGCGCCACGACAATCAGCGCGATGTGGTCCGGGGCGAGGGCAAGGCTTATCGACGACGGCGCCACCGGCACGACCCTATTCACATCCTTGCCGCAATCCGCGTATCGCTGCGCGGTGTACGAGGCGGCATTGGCAAGGTAGGCGGCCTCCGAGTGGCTAAACGGGCTGTCGGCGGTGACGGTCAGGCTGCGTGAGGAGTGCTTCAGGTCGTCGAGGACCAGCGCGCTTGAAGTGTGGGTGACGCCGGGTTCCCAAAGTTTGGCGTCGTCGATTTGGGTGAGTGTGCCCCAGCCGTTCTCGCCGATGCCAGCACGCAGCTCGGACTGCTTCTTCTCCCACAGGGCAAGTGCGTCGGTGCGGGAGCCGTTGAAGAAGATGAGGTCGTCGCCAAGCACACCCGCCGCGAGCGCCGGGACCTGGTCGGCGTTGTACTCGATCGAGCATTTACCAGGGTCGCCCGTCGCTGCAACGGCAACCGGCACCGTAGCGGCACCAACAGCAGCAGAAACAACAACCAGCGAGCAAACTGCCGCAGACGCCAAAGACTTACGCATAGCCAGAAACCTTAGACCACGAGTGGCTACTGCGCCCAGGAAATCCGCACGTCAAAATCTTCCTGCTCGGTCCCCTTCACAAGTGCGGCGATGTGGCTGCGTACGAGGTGTTCGGTGCGCTCCCCCGCGCGGTCCAACAGGCCCTGCGACACGGCCTTGTCGCGCGCAGCGTTCTCTTGGCCGGCGATGAAGGTGGTGACGTCGTCGACACGAATTTGGTTGATGGGGTTCATGGATTGGTCGTAGACCTGCACGCTGTCGGCATTGATGTGGGCGCTGAGCACCTCCACCGGTGGCAGCACGACGTCGATCGAACCAGAGCCGACCGAAACGTCGATGGCGGTTGCGTCGCGGATGCCGGCGGTAACGCGGCCGTCGTAAGTTACCAGGAAGTTGCGGCCGGTAAACGGCACGCGCAGCCCGAGGACCTCGAGGCCTTGCTGGTCGAACTTGCCCACGTCGGAGAAGACGTATTCCTCCACGGAGAGTTCGGCGATGTCTTCGAACGACGCCCCGATGGTGGTGGAATCCACCCGCGTCTCCCCCATCCCGATTACGGCTGGGCGCAGCATGACAAGCAACAACCCCACAACCGCCAGGACGGCGATGACGGAGGTCACAACGACGCCACCGCGGCGGGGCTGGCGCGGCGAGAGGTGTAATTCTTGGGCGGTACTCACATCTGGTGATCTTAATTGCACCCCATATTCGGATGGTTTGTACACTCGTTGGAACCTTTGGGCGTACGCGGCTGAAGGATGTATCTGGCCACCGCACGGAAGAGATAACGATGACCGGTTCCACGCGTATCGACGAAACCCGCGCCGACAAGCAGCGCGAAGAAAAACAAAACCAGAACCAACAAGACGGCATGACCGGCTTCCTCGGCTGGATCGAGCGAATAGGCAACAAGCTGCCGGAGCCGTTCTGGCTGTTTGTCATTTTGAGCGGCGTTGTTGTCGTGTCCTCATGGATTGCCAGCAAGGCGGGCCTCTCCGCCATCGACCCCGCCTCCGGCGAAGAGATCAAAGTAGAAAGCCTGCTGACCGGCGAGAATATCTCTCGCATGGTCACGGATGCGGTGGAGAACTTCATCGCGTTCCCGCCGCTGGGCGTGATCCTGGCGGTGATGCTTGGTGTTGCCGTGGCGGAGCAGACCGGTCTGCTGGCGGCGATGGTGCGCGCGATGGTGGACAAGGTCAGCGGCAAGATGCTGACGTTCATGGTCGCGCTTGCCGGCGTGACCGGCTCGATCGCCTCAGATGCGATTTACGTGATCATCATTCCGCTGGGCGCGATGGCGTTTCATGCGGTTGGGCGCTCGCCGGTGGTGGGTGCGATGGTGGCGTTCGCGGCGTCGTCGGCAGGGTTTAACTCCTCGCTGATCCTCAACATCACGGACCTGCTGCTCGCCGGCATTTCCACCTCGGCGGCACAACTTGTCGACGCCAACTACGAGGTCTCCCCGCTTGCCAACATCTTCTTCGTCATCCCGTCCGCGATTGTGCTGGCGTTGGTGATCACTACGGTGACGGAGTTTTATGTGGAGAAGAAGGCGCAAGCGCTTATCGACGACGACCACATCGACGAAGACGAACTCCAAATCAACGACTCCGCCCAGCCGGACGATTCCCACCTGACCGACGACGATGACCTTTCACTGACCCCACTGGAGCGCAAGGGCCTCGCCTGGGCCGGCGTGACCCTGGTGGTCGCCCTCGTCGCTTACTTCGTCCTGCTGCTGGTCCCGGCCTCCCCGTTCGCGCGTCCGGAGGAGGGCTTCATGGAATCGCCCTTGATCCGCGCGATTGCCGTGCCGATCACCCTGATCTTCTTTGTTACCGGCCTGGTCTATGGCCTGATCGTGGGCACCGTCAAGGAGGCTGCGGACCTGCCGAAGTTCATGGCCAAGGGCTTAGAGTCCATGCTGCCGATTCTGGTGCTGTTCTTCGCCGTCGCCCAGTTCCTGGCGTACTTCCAGTGGTCCAACCTGGGCCCCTGGACCGCGATCAAGGGCGCGGAACTCCTGCAGGCGTGGGATCTGCCGAACGCGGTGCTGTTCCTCGCGTTTGTGATCATGGTGGCGCTGATCAACCTGTTTATCACCTCCGGCTCCGCCCAGTGGGCACTGATGGCGCCGGTGGTCGTACCAATGATGATGTACGTCAACGTCTCCCCCGAAGTCACCCAGATGCTGTTCCGTATCGGTGACTCCCCATCGAACATCATCACCCCAATGTCGCCCTACTTCGCCCTCGCCCTGACATTCCTGCAGAAGTACTACAAGAAGGCCGGCGTGGGCACCCTCATGTCGCTCGCCCTGCCGTACTCGCTGTGCATGCTTGCGGGCTGGTTCATCTTCTTCATGATCTGGTACTTCGCCGGCATCCCGCTCGGCCCCGGCTCCCCGATGGGCTACGAGGTATAGTCAGTACCGCACGACATTAAGCGCTGGGTGTTATGCCCAGCGCTTTTGCTTTGCGACGAGCACCTACCGGTAGTACAGAGTTCAAGCCTATTCATCCGGATTTCGCTATGGCACAGCCAGATCTTTTCGGGACTGAGGACGATGACATTGATTTCACAATCTCGCGAGCGAGCGGAGACTAACCCCGCTCGCATCTCGCCGTCCCGAATTACGGTCGCGCGACTGCGCCGAGGCCTCACAAAAGCGGAGCTGGCTGCAGATCTCGACGTTGCCCCAGCAACCCTTTCTCGCTGGGAGAACGAAGGGCCACCGCCTTCCCGCACAGAGCCACTCCTCAAGCGCCTTGAATCAGCACTCGGCTTTACCGACGGCTACTTCCTCTCCGAGGAACTCGAGGTCCCATCGATGAACTCCACACTCTTTCGAGCCGGCAGCCGCGCAACGCAGCGGCAGAAAGGCGTTGCAGTCGCATCCGGGGCAAACGCCTCCACGCTCTTGGCGTGGCTTCGCAGCAACTTCAACTTTCCAGAACCCAACCTCCCGGATCTGTCCGGATTTACGCCTGAGGAGACAGCCCGCCACGCGCGTACGATCTGGCAGCTCGGCGATAGACCAGTTCCAAACTCAGTTCAGCTCGCCGAGTCGTGCGGCATCGCCGTCATGGGCCTTCCACCGGCAGCCTCTGCGGTGGATGCATTTTCCATGTGGGATGGCGAGCAGCCGTTTATCTTCCTCGCTCGGCGCCGCACGCCCGAAGGCGCCCGCTTCGATCTCGCGCATGAATTGGGCCACCTGCTACTCCACAGCACCGACGAGCCACGCAGCGGAGCACGCGAAGAGGATGAGGCCAACCAGTTCGCTGCCGATTTCCTCATCCCACCCGGCATAGTTCATGCGCACCTCCGGCTGCACCCGAGCCTCGATGACATCCTCCGCCTCAAAACCGCGTTGAAAGTGTCAGCCATGGCCATGCTTCGCGCCGCGTACCACCACGGCAAGCTCAGCGAGCGGGAATATCACTTCCACCTGACGACCCTCTCCGCGCGCGGTTTCCGCACCGACGAGCCGGGCAGCACACTGCAATACGAACGCTCCCGCGTCTTCGATTACGTGCTTTCCCCCGAAAGTGGCGCCAGCATCGCGAGCATCGCTGACGAAACACAGCTGCCGCCACAGGACCTGCACGCCCTCATGCTCAGCGCCCACCCCCACACGGTCTCGAGCGCTGCCTCGGCAACCAGCGCCCCGGCCCGCCCAACACTTCGCGTAGTGCGATGAACTACACAACGATCCATGCACCCGCCACCGTTTCCCCTCAGACCATGAGTAAGAGGTGATTCTCAGTGGCAGATAGAAGCTGGGCTGCTCGTAACAACCACAAACGCAAACCTCACTCGTTGCAAAATGAACCCGTCCACGAGCGAACCACCGACCCCCGCCAAGCGGTGCGCGATGCCCTCGACGAGGAGATGCGGTCCCGCCCCACCACAATATGGCAAGCGTTTTGGGACGGCTTCAAACGCGCGTAACCAGTCGGCTCCTCGCGCCTACCTCCCGTAAAGCGATGCCAAAAGGAGCTGCACAAGCAAGTGCACCGTGGTGACGGCTGCATGACGGCCAACCTGCTCATCAAACTCCTCGATCGATGCGTACTCAGTGCCTACTTTGCGGCTTGCCCGTGATACAGCTTGCTGTATCTGTTCCATCGTGAATTTCGGCTTCGCGGTTTTAGTGAATGTTGGCCAATGCGCTTTCAGCGCCGTTTCGACCTCTTTCTGCGAGCGCACCCCCTTTGCTTCGGCGTAATGAAGAAGCAGCCACACCTCAAAGGCGGGAACGCTGAACGCCACGCCTCTGTCCTTTCGCTCGGCTGCCCATTGAAATACCTCGCCAAGCTGCTCTGGTGTGGCAGCGTCCTCGTCAAGCACCACCCAGGCTTGGTCACCTGGCTGCAAGTCCTTAGACCGTTTAAGTTGGGCCAACCAGTCATCTGCCGTTCTCAGCAGCGCAGGAGGATCGGGCTTATCGCCTTGCCGCACTTCAACTTTGACCGACTTGTCCCGAAAGCAATCCATCTCAAAATAGTTCTTTTCGGTCACGCCCTCTGTGACGATTAAGAACACTGCCTTGAGCGAGCGACTGTTTGCAGATGCGGCTTTCCCCCGGAACTTATTCTGCCGAGCGGATCGAACATTCCTACTATTCATCCGGGAACTCCAGCGGTTTGATCGATGGCACTCCACCGAAGCGACCGTTCAGGTAACTCTTCCTCAGGTCGGTTACCTTGCGTGGCCCCTTGAAGTCCGAAAGCACGCTGGATTGCGTTTGGCCGAAGCGGTCCTTTTCGATCACCCATATTTCATCGCGTCGGAGCAACTCTGGGTCCATGAGCAGAAGATCATGTGTGGTGAATAGCAGCTGTACCCGACTGTTTTCATTCGAGTTTGCAAGAAAACCGCCAATAAGTGCGCGCGAGAGCTCAGTATGAAAATTCCGGTCCAACTCATCCACGACGAGAACCGCCTCCGTACCAGCAGATGCCAGCTTTGAGAAAAAGCCCAACAGACGCGCTGCGGATTGCGTGCCATCAGACTCGTCTCGCCATTTCAAAGCTCGGCTTTGCCCTGGACCCGACGAGTGCATCAGGGAAATGCGTTCAGCACTCATCTCCCCGTCTTCCAGGCGTACGGTGAAGCGACCAGCAGGCAGCTCAACATCGATTGGGTTATCCGGATACTGGCGTAAGAGTTGGTCAATCTCTTTCCCACGCTCGGCGCTCATGCCTATCGACGACAACGGCACCGGCTCAGCCTGCACACCGGTGATTCCCGCATCAATCTGCGTGATCACTTCTTTCCAACCTTCGGAGAAGGACATCGTGCTGGATCTGTCAATCACACCTGCCGGGATAACCAGTACTGTCTGCAAGAACACAAGCACAACATCAAACAGGCCCAACCGAAGTTCCTGCGGGAAACGAGAGAGGTTCGCTTCGCTCGCAAACGAGGCTAGCGGCACTTTTTCCGGCACTGATGCCAAAAGCGCGCGGGCCTGGGCGACCTCAGTCGGATACACTGACTCCTTCTTATCCAGGAGCGGGAAATAAAACTCATCGCCACTGCGCTCGAAGATATCTACTTCATCGCGCGAGCGGTACTGTGTTAACCGCTCCGCGACGACACGGTGTGCGTCATAGCGGAGGATGTACTCGTAGATAACATCGTCCACAGAAAACAGAATCTCGAAACTCGTTGGCTCCGCATCCGCCTCGGGCTTGAGTTTGAAAGGGTCATACGGCATCGACTCCGACGGCCGCGGCGGGTCTGTAACGATGTGACGCAGGACGATCAGCGCTCGTACAAACGTTGATTTACCGGCAGCGTTTGCACCAAACAGCGCCGCTACTGGATTCACCCGTTTGCCGTAACGACGTTTCAGCTCAGGACAGCGCTCGCGATGGACCTGCTCCCGGGTGGCGACCATATTTATCGACGCAGGCTCATAAACCGAGCGAAAGTTTCCGATAGTTAAATCGAGCAACACAGCAGTCCCCAACACAATTCCATTTGACACACTTTTCTTGCATCTTATGTGAAATTCGTTTCCGCAGAGACGTTGATGCCCCATATATGTGGATTCCCCTGCTATAGGTCACTCACCGTGGACAAAACAGTCAACTATGGCGATTAGCGGAGCTCTCAACGCGCCCCTCCTTCACCATACAAACTGGGATAGCGTCCCTTTTTCTGACTCAGAAAACTAGTGCCGGTTCTTTTTACTTCGAGACCGAGTTGCGCACCGAGAGCACGCGCGATGGCGCCGCGAGTCAACATTCGGAAGTTCATTCCGCCCCTGTCGAATACGGCTACAACACACAGGTGCAGGTTCGCCCGCCGCGCACCGTCCTCTATAGACCATCCAGATGCTTGGCAAATCTTCTTGAGCTGACGGATAAGCCTTCTTCTACTGTCTGGCACTTGAAAGACCATTTGGTACTTGATCTTCCGCCGTTTCTCCCGTGGCGTAATAGTCCAGTATGTTGAACAGCACTCCAGTCACTGAATTACCCTATTTGTACACGGGAACGGGTTTTAGAGGCTGAAGCAGACATTGAGCGAACGGCATCAAACGAAGATCCTGAGGTTTGCATCCAGCTCTCCGGTATTGCAACGTGGATGTTCGTTATCCATAGATCACCTAAGCCCGTGAGCAGCTGCTAAGCCTGGCATCTTTGCTAAGAGCGCTTCAAGACGGCTGTGTGGCCAAAGCTCTACATTGGGGGCATCTCCCTTGTTGTTCCATGTCTCAGCCCACTCGACAGCAGTCTGTGTAAATGTCCCTGACGTTGCGAAAATCAAAGTTTTTACCACAGGGGGCGGTTGAATTCTCATCAGGTTTACAGTTTCCGCGATTTCCCTAGCGCCAATGGACTTCTTAGTCCAATGCTTGGCCTGAACTATGACCCTCTCCGTCCGTTTCGCTCCGACCCCCAAATCCAACACACGCTCGCAGGAAAGGTCACGTCCCTTGTCAGCTGCGTTAGTCTTCTGTAGCCATTCGACATTTTGGTGGTGTTCCAATGAACGGAGAATATCAAACAGAACTCTTTCGAAGTCGGCTGCACTGAGCTTTTCCCAGGGCAAATCGCTGCTCGCCTCTCCTGGAAGGTCTTGCTGCGAAAGCAGCCCGATATCAACTTCTGGGACAGGCAACGGATCGAACGGGGACTCACCGGCGGCAATCACATCATCCTTGACTTCTGGCCAATCCAATTCCCAGATATCGTGCCAATCTTGCCCCTGGCCAAAAGCCAAATGCCGCCCGAGGTCTCCCCATCTCTTTGCTTTCCGAGGTGAATCTCCAACGAGAACCTCCACCTCAGCAAAAAGCCGTCTCAAACATCTTTCCGATTCACACTCCAGCACATCCGGTGAATCTCTGGCGATATTCTGAAGCAGCCGAGGTAACTCAAGGTCAATCAGCTTTACGACTTCTGTGATCCTGTTTCTCACAGCGCTTCTTCGTGCCCGACCCAGTTTGTAACGATACTCAGCAAGATCTTCAGAGGGCTTGGATTGCATCGCCCATACGAAATAAGGGAGTTCACCGATATCGGCATAGTCAATGAAAGCCTGCCCCATGTCGTTGATGTCCGGGAGTTCTTCTGTAATAGACCAGCCCTCAATCTCCGGAAGCCCTTTAATACAATCAGCCCAGGCCCGTCTTAAATCCTCGTATTCTGGGCTAGTACCTAAGGATGGCCCATCTGGCCAGTATTCGATTGCTTGTTCCAGAATTTGCTCGAGTTTTTGAACGTTGGCGGCAGTCCTATCGATTACGCCCAATAGATCTTCTAAGTCCATGCCCCAAGAATGGCATAGACCTCAACGGCACGACCATCAATTCGCACTGTGCTAAAAATTCAAAAGAAGACCGCTTGTGCCTGGGCTCAAAGACTTTCGCAGGGTTCAATCTGGCCGAATCGACAGCAATATGTACAACGCCCCCTACGCCCCAATCTCCGCCGGCGTACACACCGGCACCTCGCGCATGAACGCCTCCGGCGCACCCTGCTGACGCAGTTTGATGCCGTTGTAGCACGCCTGCGTCATACCCGTCCGCTTCGTGCCATCAGCCGGAATCTTGGCCCACTTGCCGTCCGTGTTCTTGAAGAACAGAACCCAGTCCGTACCCTTCGCACCCGCTACGGCCCACTTGCCGTCGCAGAAGTTCACCGACGTACCAAACCCTGCCGGCCACTCCGGCACAACCGCGTCAAACGCAGCTGGTGAGCACGAGTTCCCCGCCGGCTTCGCATTCTGCTTCGGCGCAAGCGCAGGCACCGACAGCGCCGACGCGATCGCCGCAAGTCCACCAAGCACCTGAGCATTCAGCGGCTCCGGCAGTTCCAGCCACCCCTGCTGCACCGCAACTGCCCCACCAATACCGACGGCTGCCAGGACACCCAGCGAGATGCCCACAATGGCGCCATTGCTTAACGACGACCCCTCATCCCCCGCCGTACCTTCCTCCCGAGTAACAGCGCTATCGCCTTGCGAGGCACTACTTTCCGCTAACGCATACGGAGCAACAACAACGGAGGTGGATACGGCGGCAGCGACGCCGAGAGCAAGCATCGGTTTCTTCATGTCGCCCACCCTACTCACCATCACCGCCTATGTCGCGGGAATGAGCGCAATTCCCCACACCCCAAGCGCAACCGACGCGGCGACGAGCAACCACCACACCACCCCACGCGGCCGGCGAAACCACCGGTCCGACACAAGCCACACCACCGACGGGATGATCAGCGCCAGGCCTAAGAAGGTCAGCGCACGCCAATCCTCAAAGCGCGGCGCCGTGAGCATGAACACCACGCCCAGCCCGATAAGACCACCAGCAAGTGCGTGTGGACGAACCCCACCAACAGGAATAATCATAACCGCCACATTAACGCACAATTATCCGCATTGACCAGGCGATTTTGCACCTATAACAATCCACGCTATTGTTATCTCTCGTTGCACAGCAATGAGCAACACAACAAAATACTCCTCCATAGCTCAGTTGGCAGAGCATTCGACTGTTAATCGAAGGGTCACTGGTTCGAGCCCAGTTGGAGGAGCAGGTTAATATCCCGGTACTTAATCCGAAGTACCGGGATTTTTCAATCAATTAAGCATTCTACTGCCCAACTTCACGCCAGAGCACCTAAAAGCTATCTCTATAGCCGTTGGGCAGAATAGCTTCAATTCAAAGCTCGTACCTATACCCCTTCGGAACTATCAGCAAGATCTGAGCACGCCACTTCCGATCCAAGGCCTTTTTGACTCAGGGAAACACGCTCACACCCCCCAACCAACAACACTGCCTATTTGTCAGTCCACATCAACTTCAGCACGAAGCCGCATTCCACCCCCTAGCCAAAGACCGCGAACCAATCCAACTACACATCATCTACCCTCAGGAGTAGAGTGTGCAGGATACAAATAGTGATCTTTTCCTAAAGGAGTAATAGTGCCACTAAAGGTTGCCTTTGTCGGGTTAGGATATATCGGATTGCCGACAGCAGTGGTGATGGCAAACCACGGCCTGGACGTAACGGGTGTCGATGTCATTCCCGAGAAGGTTGAAGCCATAAACCGAGGTGAGTTGACAATTGTGGAACCGGGTTTGGAATCCGAGCTTCAGTCGGCCCTCCAATCCGGGCGCTTTAGAGCAACCACCGAGATGCCAGAGTCCGATGTCTTCATTTTGGCAGTTCCGACCCCATTCGCCGAGAATCATCAAGTTGACATGCGATTCATCAACTCCGCTGCGGACTCAATTGCACCGGCGTTAACTGGGGGAGAGCTAATTGTCCTCGAATCGACATCACCCCCCGGAACCACTGAGAAGCTCGCCGCCCGAATCATTGAGAGGCGTCCTGAATTTTCAATCGACGGGTTCTCTCACGACGGTAACAAACCCGTGATTTATTTCGCACACTGCCCCGAGAGAATTCTACCCGGCAACGCGATGGAAGAGTTGCGCACGAATGATCGAATTATCGGCGGGATGAGCCCCCAGGCAACTGAACGGGCAAAGTCTATCTACTCCACCTTCTGCCGAGGGCAACTGTTGGAGACGAATGATCGAACAGCAGAACTAGCCAAGCTAACGGAGAACTCTTTCAGGGACGTAAACATCGCGTTCGCCAACGAGCTCTCGGTTATCTGCGATCAACTTGACATCAACGTCTGGGAACTCATCGACCTGGCTAATCACCACCCGCGGGTGAATATCCTTCAGCCCGGTCCTGGAGTTGGTGGGCACTGCATTGCAGTTGACCCTTGGTTCATCGTCTCCACAGCACCCAAAGAAGCCAACCTAATAAGGACTGCTCGCGAGACTAACGACAGAAAACCGCGTTGGGTGCTAAACAAAATCTCTTCGGCGATAAACCATCAAAAAACAAATTCGATCGCACTCTTCGGGCTCGCGTTTAAACCTAATATCGACGATCTCCGTGAGTCTCCGGCCGTGGAAATCGCAACTGCTACCGCAAAGGAGTTCCCTGAAGTTCACATATCCCTCGTCGAACCCAACATTTCGAAACTTCCACAAGTACTATCCAGACTTCCGAATGTAACCCTCGTTGACACGGAGTCCGCGATCAGAGACTCAGACCTTCTTGTAATGCTCGTCGATCACGATGAGTTTAAAGTCGTCGATACAGCAGAACTCGACGGTAAGACGATTATCAATACTCGCAATATCTGGACCGACCAACCTAGCCAATAGGTTCACTTCCTCGGAATCGGTTCCACTAACAGCAGTAAAGTCTTCTCACAAACAACCCGATATGATCCAAAAGTAAATTTGGTTTTGAATAAGGCAGTGACCCGCATTGTGTCCGTAACGGCCCGAACAACTTGAGGAAAACTAGAGGAAGGTCCAATCAATGCCACTCGATAGCACTCTTTGGGCACTCGACAGCAATCTTGCATTCGAAATATCCACCCAGTCTCCTGGACAATTCAGCATATCTGGACATTTTTATGCAGAGCCTGACCAACTAATAGTGGTGGGAATTGATGAGGAATTCAAAGAGCCACCTCCTGGGTTTACCCGCTCTGATGCCGGCTTTGATTTTGTCTATCTTCGCGGTACCGGCAGATTAGATCGTTTCGACTTGCCAGTTGATACGACCACCGACGCTAACTCCCTTCGAGTCTTCATCCGCCGCTGGTATACCGAGTCTAAGATTTTAATCCGCATTGACGGTGTCAATCTGGACGACGGAATCTTCGTAATGGGAAGCTGCGTATCACGAGACACTTTCGAGTACGCATCACTCTCTCTGACGGGCTATCGAGCACGCTTTAGCTTTTCCAGCTTGCACACCCCACCTATTCACTACGAAAACTCACAACTCATGAGAAACCCTAGTGAGTTTCAACGCAGAATGGTTAGAGCCGATCTAGAGAAGACTGGTATTCAATTAGCGCAAACGGCAGCCGGAGAGACCATACTGGTTGATTTCATCGACGAACGTCTCCCCCTTCGCCGAAGCAACTTCTCCCAATTCACTCTGAGCCCAGAGTTCGCGGCAACAGAACTTCCACAGCAAGGGCAAGTGGTAGATGTATTTTCCGAATCGTACTTCCAACAATTCGAAAAAGGTTGGAGCTTTTTTGTATCGGCCATGCAACACAAACGGGTTGTACTGAATCGAGTTTTCTGGGCTACGCACTCTTCAAATGGCGAACAGCTGGAGGATCAATCGCTTATCGCACGGCAGAACGAGAAGCTGGAACGTCTATATACGATAGTTGAGAATGCGGAACACTCATCAACCGTCTTCCTCGACTACGATAACGCGCTTCTTACAGCAGACACCCATCACAAATGGGGCCTTAGCCCTTTTCATTTCTCGAAGGGTTTCTACGAAAGTCAATCCGAAAAGCTATCGGAAATCATCACTTCCGAAGTAAAGTGATTTCTTTTCCCACTGAGAGAGTACGAAAGGTTTTCATTAAGCTTTTCACCTCCTCGGCTCACCCAAGGCTAGACCGCCAACAAGTCATCCATACCATGCTTCGGTGCCATCGAAAGTCGATTCGTGGGTAGATCATACTGGCTTGCCATAACTTGTCGGTTTGAATCGTCCTGGGTTTAGTTCCTACTTATGCCGAGGAAGGATTGCTCACTATATCCAGAACGTATTCCATCGAGACCAGGAAGGAGCTGTCGATCAAATCGTTGAGCTGGTCCCTCTTGAGACTTGCTCGCTGCAACTCGTTTATGAAGAAATCGGGGTGCTGCTTGGTGTATCCCAGTACACGTTGCGCTCATGCTACCGCGAATAGGTTGTGCTTCCCGTCCAAGCGGCATTTCTCGGGTGAGAAAATCTAACAGAGAAGAACTCAACCGGCTACGCCGAGAAAACCGTGAGTTGAAACAAGCCAACGAGATTGGGAGTTGTCAGTGGATGAATGCGCCACCTCGACTTGGAGGTTGTTGTAACTGGGCGTTGGACTCCGAAGGACGTGAAGGCTGCTTCGGTGGCGATTTTACGAATCGATAGTCCCTGTCCACGCAGGTAGCGAATTTGTGCCCATTAGTCCAAAGAAATCACCCATCCAATTTTTTAGGATGGGCTACTTTTCAAAGAGCGCTAACAGCTGGCCCGCCGAAGAAGGCGTTAGCGCGTACACGCGACAACCTTATCGACGACGCGGTGGCGTTGGTGACTGCTGGTATGTCGATACCGAATGCGGCTGCGACGTTAGGCATGTCACCAGGGGCGTTGTACCGGCGGTTGGCGAAAGTCGGTGTGCTCACCGAATGAACTGTCCCAGGTTTTGTTCCGTTTGAGTAGATGGGAAAATCTGGGTTATGCCGAGGAAATTTGATCAGGCTGCTAAGGATCGAGTGGTGCGTCTTGTTGAAGACCGGATTTTGGCAGAAGGACTGTCCACGCAGGCTGCCTGCCAGGTGGTCGCTCCGAAGTTGGGGGGTCGTGGCACACTGCCAGGCAGTGCGTGCAGCAAGCACGCAAGCGGGGATTGCCGCAGCGTGCTGAGGAAGATGTCATTGCCGAAAATGCCAGGTTAAGGCGAGAAAACCAGGAGCTTCGTGATACCAACGAACTGCTGAAAGCAGCGTCGGCTTTTTTCGCGTCGGAACTCGACCCAAAACGTCGGAAATGATCCAGTTCATCGACAACTACCGTGAGCATTTCTCAGTCGAGTTCATCTGCAAGACGTTAAACACCTGTTTCTGATCTGATGTAGGTGGTCCAGTTCGGC
>NZ_KV833340.1:0-964 GCF_001837615.1 Corynebacterium sp. HMSC070H05 | reverse complement strand
TCGATACGACGCGCGTAGCGGTGTGCCTTGATGATCTCGATGTCGGTCACACCCACCAGCAGGCGGCCGTAAACCGAGGTGACCGCGTTGTGTTCGCGGTGCAGGCGACTGATCAGCGGCAGCATCTCCTGGGCGAGGGTGAGCTTATGGTTCCAGTCGTCGCGGGGGTTTGTGGTTTCGGTCAACGTTGCTCCTTCAGCGTGTGGGATTCGGGGGCAACTTCAGCCCCACACCGCCATTTACTTTAGCGCAGCACGTCCCGATATTTGGAGGGGTCCGCCTCGGGGGCGAACTTGGGGGCCTGATCCTTATCGACGAGCACCGCCCGCACCCCTTCCGCAAAGTCCGGCTCACGCACCATCACGGCACCGAGACGACGCTCATTGTCCAGCGCGCCGGCCAGATCCTGCGATGCGTTGGCTGCGATGAGTTCCGCCGCCGCCACGAGCGACGACGGGGACGCCTGCTTGGTCAATTCCTGCACCTTCTCGCCGAACTCGCCGAACTCGCCGGTCTCGCCGTCAAGGCTCTCGCGGATCTCTGCCCAGGAGCCGGTGAAGGTGGCCTCGATGTCCTCGTACAGTGCCTCGAGCTGCGATTCACCCTGCTCCAGCGCAATCTCGTCGAGGTAGCCGGGCCCATGCTCCACGATCCCGTCAAGCACTCCCTCGAGCGAGGCAACCTTGTGCGTCGCCAGGCCGGTAGCCAGCATGTCGTCCGGGCTCAAGCGGTAGCCCGTCAGCGCCAAAAACGCGCCGAGCGCCTGCGACGGGTGCTTCGGCAGGTTCTGCAGCAACCACGACATGCCCACGTCCGTGACGTAGCCAATGTTCATCTCCGGCATGGACGCAAACGCATCCTCGGTGACCACCATGTGCGAACCGTGCGCCGACACACCCATGCCACCGCCCATGATCACGCCGCTGCACAGCGCGATGTACGGCTTGGGGTAGTTCGCAATGTC
>NZ_KV833339.1:147187-256999 GCF_001837615.1 Corynebacterium sp. HMSC070H05 | reverse complement strand
TCTTTATGCATGCATAGTATGCGGTTTAAGAGTGTTTTCAGCCAACACCCGCCCCATCGGATCGCGACCTGGGGAAATGCTGGAACAGCACTTCAAAACAGCCCTAAAACGGTCGGGAGGATTGTTCAACGACTGTGAAAACGGCTCGAAATGGGTGTGACGTGCGGATTGTTCAGCAATCTGCACCACCTGCTTACCCCCGCAAATTACCCCCGTTTTCCGAGCGCACACGCCATAACAGGCCTCAAGACACGAAAACAGGGCGTTTCAACCCCACGAACACACCAGTCCACCACCCCAACGCTCATCGTCTAGCACCCCGAAACACCAGCTAGACGATCAGCCCCATAACGACAAACAACCCCAACACCACCAGGGCAAACACAGAGGCCAAAACGAGACCGTCTAGCAGCATCACAAGCCCAGCTAGACGATGAGAAAGGCCGCAACAACCAGCCCCCGAACTCCCCCTAAAACCCCCTAAAAGCGCCCTAGTGCCACGTGACCTCGGTGTAGGAGATAGTGGTGATGATGCGCTCGCGCAGCGGCTCAGGAGCCTTCGTTGGCTGGCAGCAATCCCGGACGATGGCGCGAACGGCCCGCTCAGACTCGGCAATACTGCGACACTCCGGACATTGCGCGATCTCGGAGGTGATTTCCTCGCGGCGCTGTGGGGAAGTTTCTTCGTCGAAAAGTTCGCACAGCAGGCGGTATGTCGCTTCGCATCCGTGTCCCGTAGCCATTACTTCTCCTTCGCCGCAGTGTCGGTGTCCTGCATGTCCGCGTGGTCGAGGCCAATGCCTCGTTCCTTCGCCACGTCTTTCAACATGGCGCGCAGTTGTTTTCTTCCACGGTGCAGTCGGCTCATGACAGTGCCCATGGGGATGTCCAGCACTTCGGCGATTTCCTTGTACGCCAGCCCTTCAACGTCGGCGTAGTAGACCACCATGCGGTAGTCCTCGTTCAACGCGTTGAGCGCCTCGGAGATCCGCGAGTTTGGCATTGCCTTGAGCGCTTCAACCTCGGCGGATTCCAGTCCCGTCGAGTCGTGCGAGCTCGAGGAGTACAACTGGTAATCCGTCACTTCGTCCGCGGAGGTTTCCAGCGGCCGGCGCTGTTTCTTGCGGTACGAGTTGATGTAGGTGTTGGTCATGATCCGGTACAGCCACGCCTTGAGATTGGTACCGGGCGTGAAGCTGTCGAAGTTTTTGTACGCCTTGAGGTAGGTCTCTTGCACCAGGTCTTCGGCGTCTTGCGGGTTGCGGGTCATGCGCAGGGCTCCGCCGTAGAGTTGGTCGAGCAGCGGCATGGCTTCTTCTGCAAAGCGTGCCTTTGCTTCTTGATCAAGCTCGGTTTCGGGCATGCTCGCTATTGTAGGTCAGCGCTAAAATCGCCCCATGGCTGCTAAGACTCGCGCGCTGAGCGCTCTTTCTCAAACCCCTCATGAGGTGCTCGAATACATCCCAAGCCAGGACCATTTCGGGGCCCATTCTGCTGCTGAGTTGGGCCGTGACCCCCATACGGTGCTGAAGACGTTGGTGATCCATCACGAGCGCGACATGGCGATCTGTTGCGTGCCCGTCGCCGGCCACCTTTCGCTCAAGGCGGCGGCGAAAGCGCTGGGTTGGAAGCGTGCGGAGATGACCGATCCTGCTCAGGCGCAGCGTGCGACCGGCTATGTCGTGGGCGGGATCTCCCCGCTGGGCACCACCAAGCGCATGCCTACGCTTATCGACGACTCCGTCGCCGACCTCGAAACCATCACGGTATCCGCCGGCCAGCGGGGCCTTTCTATTGCGCTGTCGCCTACCGACCTGGCGGAGCTGACCAACGCGAAGTTCGCGCCTATCGGGACTGAATAGCCCTGGACTAGCCCGAGATCAACTCCGCGTAGTCGTTGCGCACGTTGCCTACTTCCTTTGCGGCCTCGTTCCACTGCAACGTGTCGGCCACGCGCGAGGGGTGCACAAGTTCTAACGCTTCCTCTGGGGTGCCGTCGACCCACTGGCGGATTTCGTCGTCACGCAGAAAGAGCGGTAGGCGGTGGTGGAGCCAGGCCATGTTGTCGGTGGCGTCGGTGGTGATCATCGTGGTGGATAGCCGGTCCAGCCCGGTCTCCCACAGTGCCGCCGCGTACAGCAAGCCCTCTGCGGGGCGCACGTAGTAGGGCTGCTTGCCGGATTCGGTTTGCTTCCACTCGTAGTAGCCGTCGAGCACCATCAGCCCGCGCCGCGCTTTGAACGCGCTGCGGAACGAGGGCTTCTCCGCCACCGTCTCTCCGCGTGCGTTGAACAGAGGCATGCCGGTGTCGTCTTTCTTCCAGGTTGGGAGGAGACCCCAGCGGGCGGCGTCGATACGCGCAGTCTGCTCTGCGACCCGGATGAGCGGCACCTGGTTTGTCGGCGCGATGTTGTAGCGCGGCGGTGGGGTGCCGTCGGGCGCTTCGACATGGTTGATGCCGGGCAGGGTGGCTACCTCGGAGAGGAGTTCGTCGCCAGTAGTGAAAAGAACGAATCGTCCGCACATGCGCTCCATTATTATGACGTTCATGACGAACATGTGGCCCGCACCGTTCCATCCGGCCCCGATCACCCACACGCAGCGGGTGCCGGGGTCAAAGTCCATGACTAACCGCGCCTACGTGCTGGCGGCACTTGCCGCTGGTCCGTCGACGATGACTGGGGCGCTGCGCTCGCGCGATACGGATCTTATGGAGGCCGCACTGGCGTCCATGGGCACCGGCTTCGAGCACGACCGCGACGTCATCCGTGTGACCCCGGGCGAGTTGCGCGGCGCGGAGGTTGATTGCGGTCTTGCTGGCACCGTGATGCGGTTTGTGCCGCCGGTTGCGGCGTTTGCTCAGGGGCCTGTGCTTTTCGACGGCGACCCCCACGCCCGCAACCGCCCCATCGCGGTTATCCTCGACGCCCTTCGCACCCTCGGCGTGTCCGTTGCGGGTGACGGGATGCCGTTTACCGTCCACGGCACCGGCAAGGCTGACGGCGGCCCGGTGGAGATCGACGCCTCCGGCTCCTCCCAGTTCGTTTCGGGCCTGCTTCTGTCTGCGCCCCGGTTCGAGCGTGGCGTGTCCATCCGCCACACGGGTGGCATGTTGCCGTCGATGCCGCACATTGAGATGACGGTGGCCATGCTCGCAGAGGCTGGCGTGAAGGTCACCGCTACCCGTGACACCTGGGACGTTGCCCCGCAGCCGATCCGCGGCACTAACTGGGTGATCGAGCCCGACCTGTCCAACGCAGCACCCTTCCTCGCCGCGGCAGCTGTCACTGGCGGCGAGGTGCGTATCCCGAACTGGCCGCTGCGCACCACCCAGCCGGGTGCAGTGATCCGTACCGTCTTGGAGCGCATGGGCTGCGAGGTCGAACTCATCGCCGACGGCTCCACCCAGACCCTGCGCGTGCGCGGCCCGAAGCCTGGCACCTTAAAGGGCATTCGACTCGACATGAGCGACATCGGCGAGTTGGCCCCCACCGTCGCCGTCATCGCGGCGTGTGCCTCCACCCCGAGCGAGCTAACTGGCATTGCGCACCTGCGTGGCCACGAGACGGATCGCCTGGCGGCGCTGACCAACGAGATCAACAACGTCGGCGGCAACTGCGAGGAACTCGGCGACGGCCTGCGTATCACTCCGACCGAGATGCATGGCGGGACGTGGCGTTCCTACGACGATCACCGCATGGCCACCGCCGGCGCCATCATCGGTCTGGTTGTGGAGGGCGTCCAGGTGGAAAACATTGCAACCACCGCGAAGACGCTTCCTGGGTTTGAGGACATGTGGTTGGAGATGGTTTCCAAGTAATGCGCCGCAAGTTTTCCGATTACGACGAATCCGACGTCCGCGTCCGCCCCGGCAAGGGCTCACGGCCACGCTCGAAGAACCGCCCGTCGCACGATAATGCCAAGTTCGGTTTGGTCGTGGCGAAGGATCGTGGGCGTTGGGGCGTCGTGCTTGACGACGACGCCACGCGCCTGCAATGCACCCGCGCCCGGGACTTAAAGCGCACCTCGATCGAGGTCGGCGACCGTGTCGGCGTCGTCGGTGACACCTCCGGCGCGAAGGACACGCTGGCGCGCATTGTGAAGCGCGAGGAGCGTTCCTCTGTCCTGCGCCGCACGGCGGATGATACGGACCCGTACGAGCGCATCATCGTCGCCAACGCTGAGCTGTTGCTCATCGTGGTTGCCGCCGCCGATCCCCCACCGCGTACCGGTTTTGTGGAGCGCGCCTTAGTCGCCGCGTTTGTCGGCGGCGTGACCCCGATGGTGTGCGTGACCAAGTCTGATCTGGCGGACCCTACCGATTTCGAGCGTGAACTCGCCGACCTTGGTGTGGAGGTGCTGCGCACCGGCGTCGACGACGACATCGCGGAACTGCTCACACACATCCGCGACCGCGTTTCTGCGCTGATCGGCCATTCCGGCGTGGGCAAATCCACCCTGGTCAACCGCATCGTCCCGGACGCGGACCGCGAAACTGGCGAGGTCTCCGGCGTGGGCAAGGGCCGCCACACCTCCACCCAGTCCGTGGCGCTGGAGGTACCCGGCGGCGGCTGGATTATCGACACCCCCGGTATCCGCTCCTTCGGCCTCGCACACGTCGCCCCGGAACAAATCGTGCAGGTCTTCCCCGATCTCGCCGAGGCCGCCGAAGGCTGCTCCCGCGGCTGCACCCACTTGGGTCCGCCTGCGGACCCGGAGTGTGCCTGGGACACGCTCGACGCTGAATCCCCCATCGGGCGCCGCGCGCTGGCTGTGCGCCACCTGCTGGAGGCTCTACACAGCAATAACGAGTGGGAGTTAAAGCAGCTCGAGGAGGAACGCTAACTCGTCTGGGTGGTAGAACGCCATGTAGTTGTCTTGGGCGTCGCCGACGGTCAGCTCCGCGTCTTCGTCGCCAAGATCCGCGGCATCGACCACCTCGATGGCCTTCGCGGTGGCTTCTTCGGATTCCTTGATGTCCACGTGGATCGCGGCGACGTCCTCAAGATTCACCGGGCCGGACAGTTTCACCACAGACTCGCCCATATCGGGCGCTTCAGTCGCGTCCACGTCCACGGAGATGACCACGCGGCGGTGCGGGAAGCGCTCCTCGTCCCCAATGGCGAGCAGGCGTAGCGACGCCAACGCCGCGTCATCGAACGCCACATCTTCGATCTCTTCGAGATCGCCCGAGGTGAAGAATTCCTGCAACGCCTTCGTCGCAGAAAAACCCCACCCGCTGCGCGCATGCAACAGACCGTTGTCCTGCAGCGCTTGCAGCATGCCAAAGGTTGCCGGGATGTAGACGCGCACTAGAACTCGCCCTCAATGTCGAACAGGGACTGGATCTCTACCGCAGTGCGGTCCAGCGCGGTGTGCAGGATGCCAATGAGGTTGTATTCCACTGCGGCGCGGATGTTCATGATGTCATCGTCGATCATCACGCACTCGTTCATATCCAGGCCGATCGCGTCGGCTGCCGCCTGGAACGCTGCACGCTCCGGTTTTTCCACACCGATCTCGCCGGAGAGCACAACCGCGTCGACAACGCCCTTGAACTCCCACTCGCGGATCGCGTCCGCAATCTCGCCCTCAGCTGCCTCGTTGGACAGGATGGCCACGGAGACGTCCTTCTTCTTGGCTTCCTCGATGAGGGTCTTCCAGCGGCTCTGGTCTTCAGCGCCCGTGTCCAGCACACCTGCGTAGTCGATGATCAAACCCTGCACTTCGGCCTTCTTTCGTTAGCTTTCGTTAGCTGCGTATTTCGCGTACGTGATGCGTATTTTAGTGCGCACACTCTTTATTTCATTGCGCCAATCGTGAACAATGATACCTACCCCGCGCCGCGCCCACCCCCTCCCGTGACGGAGGATTCCCACATGCCCACAACCAGGTACTACAGCGTTCCCGGCCACCAGCACATTCAACTCCTCGCACCTGAGCGCCGCACGCCCGCGCCGAAACCGGCGCCGCCGGTGCTCGAGCCGGACACCGCGCTCAGCGCCACACCACAGACCAATCAACGCGTCGACCCTCTCGTGCGCCAGGCCATCAGTGCTGCGTTCGGAGGCTACGACCCGACTGTGATGACAGCCTCGCGGTTCAGTACGTCGGTGCGCACACACATCCGTGCGTATCGACGAGCCCAGCTCCAACTCCGCGCCCACACCCGCAACACCGCAGTCCTGCCCACCCAGCACGTCCGGGTGATCACCTGCCACTCTGGTGAGGCCGGCGAGTTCTACGGCACCGTGGAGAAAGGCGGGCGACGCCTCGCCTTTGCCGCGAAGATGGCGGACGGCAAACTGCAGTCGTTCAAAATACTGGAGCCGCCTGCGCGCAACACGTCGCAGACGGCTCCTCACGCCCTCACCAGGGCGTTGCCCTCAGTGTGAGACCGCGCTGGCCCAAACAGTGGGCCCGAACAGTGGCCCCAAACAGTGGGCTCAGCGGTGGTTTTAGACGGTGGCGGTGCCGCCGTCAGTCTCGCCCTCAGCAGCCTGGGCTGGCTGGGTCTCAAACTGCTTACGCATGGCAAACAGCTGGCGCACGGTCTCTTCCTGGATCGCCTCGTTCATGGCGTTGAACATGTCGCCACCCTCCTTCTGGTACTCCACCAGCGGGTCGCGCTGCGCCATCGCACGCAGGCCAATACCTTCCTTGAGGTAGTCCATCTCGTAGAGGTGCTCGCGCCACTTCGTATCGATGATCGGCAGGATCACCATGCGCTCCAGGTTGCGCATCTGCTCTTCGCCGCCGATCGCGGAGATGTTCTCTTCGAGGTTGTCGTAGAGGGCGTTGGCGTCGTCGAGAAGCGCCTGGCGCAACTGTGCCGAGGTCAGCTCACCCGGGCGACCGTACTCGTCACCATCGATGAGTTCCTGCGGCGTCACGGACGGGCCGTACAGGGACTCGAGTGCGTGCCAGAGTTCCTCGAGGTTCCAGTCCTCCACGTAGCCTTCCGCGGTCTCCGCATCGACGTACGCAGTGATGGTGGACTCGATCATGCGACGCACCTGGTCCTTGATGTCCTTCGACGCCAGGATCTCCTGACGCTCGCCGTAGACCACCTTGCGCTGCTCGTTGAGCACCTCGTCGTACTTGAGCACGTTCTTACGCATCTCAAAGTTCTGGTTCTCAACCTGCGACTGTGCGCCCTTGATGGCGTTGGACACCATCTTCGCCTCGATCGGTACATCGTCCGGAACGTTGAGGCGGTTCATCATGTTCTCCATGGTCTGACCCACGAAGCGAACCATCAACTCATCGCGCATGGACAGGTAGAAACGGGTCTCGC
This sequence comes from Corynebacterium sp. HMSC070H05, assembly GCF_001837615.1. Taxonomy (NCBI): domain Bacteria; kingdom Bacillati; phylum Actinomycetota; class Actinomycetes; order Mycobacteriales; family Corynebacteriaceae; genus Corynebacterium; species Corynebacterium sp. HMSC070H05. Next base: position 249,702 of record NZ_KV833339.1, on the reverse strand, counting down.
CCGGGTCACCCTGACGGCCGGAACGGCCACGGAGCTGGTTGTCGATACGGCGCGACTCGTGACGCTCCGTACCAATGACGTACAGGCCGCCGGCCTCACGGACTTCATCACCAAGCTTCTTGGAACGTTCCTTCGCCTTCGGCAGTTGATCGTTCCACGCCTCCTGGTAGCGCTCCTCGTCCTCAAACGGGTCGAGGCCCTGCTCCTGCAACTTCGCATCCAAGAGAATTTCCGGGTTGCCACCCAGCACGATATCGGTACCGCGACCAGCCATGTTGGTGGAAACGGTCACCTTGCCCGGCAGACCAGCCTCAGCGATGATGCGGCCTTCTTCCTCGTGGTGCTTCGCGTTGAGCACGTTGTGGGCAACACCCTTGCGGGTCAGCAGCTGCGACAGGTACTCGGAACGCTCCACCGAGGTGGTACCGACCAGCACCGGCTGGCCCTTCTCCGCGTGCTCCGCAATGTCCTCCGCAACGGCCGCGAACTTTGCTTCCTGCGTCTTGTAGATCAGGTCGTCGCGGTCCACACGCTGGTTCGGACGGTTCGGCGGGATCTGCACAACGTCCATCTTGTAAATCTGGTGCAGCTCGGCCGCCTCAGTCTCAGCGGTACCGGTCATACCCGAGAGCTTGTCGTACAGGCGGAAGTAGTTCTGCAGGGTAACGGTGGCCAGCGTCTGGTTCTCGTTCTTGATCTCCACCTGCTCCTTGGCCTCAATGGCCTGGTGCATGCCCTCATTGTAGCGACGGCCAGCGAGCACACGGCCGGTGAAACCGTCCACGATCATGACCTCACCCTGACGGATGATGTAGTCCTTATCGCGCTCGAAGAGCTCCTTGGCCTTGATCGCGTTGTTGAGGTAGCTCACCAACTGGGAGTGCTCAGGCGCGTACAGGTTGTCAATGCCCAACTGGTCCTCGACGTACTCCACGCCCTCCTCGGAAATACCGACGGTGCGCTTGCGGTGATCCACCTCGTAGTGGATGCCCTCACGCATACGCGGCGCAAGCTGTGCGAACACCGAGTAGAACTGGCTGGACCCATCGACCGGGCCGGAGATGATCAGTGGGGTACGGGCTTCGTCGATAAGAATCGAGTCAACCTCATCCACAATCGCAAAGTTGTGGCCACGCTGCACAATTTCGTTGACCGAACGCGTCATGTTGTCGCGCAGGTAGTCAAAGCCCAACTCGTTGTTGGTGCCGTAGGTGATGTCAGCGTCGTACGCCTTCTTGCGCTCCGCCGGACGCATCTCCGACAGAATCACGCCCACCTCCAGGCCGAGGAAGTGGTGCACACGACCCATCATCTCGGCGTCACGCTTAGCCAGGTAGTCGTTCACGGTGACCACGTGCACGCCCTTGCCGGACAGCGCGTTGAGGTACGCCGGCAGCACCGACGTCAGCGTCTTGCCTTCACCGGTCTTCATCTCAGCGACGTTGCCGAAGTGCAGTGCGGCACCACCCATGATCTGCACCTTGTAGTGCTTCTGTCCCAGCACGCGCCACGACGCCTCACGGGCAGTCGCGAACGCGTCGAGCAAAATGTCGTCGAGGCTCGCGCCGTCGGCGATGCGCTGCTTGAACTCGGCGGTCTTCGCCTTAAGTTCCTCATCGGTCAGCGCCGCGTATTCATCGTCCAGGGCCATGACCTGGTCAGCGATCTTCGCCAGGCGCTTGACGGTACGCCCCTCACCGGCGCGGAGCAGCTTCGACAGTCCAAACACGTGAGAAAATCCTTTACTACTGGAGTAGGCAGGGCCAAGGTGTAACAACCCGCCATTGTACGCACGCCCACGTTGCAGAGAACAACCCGGCGTTGCTAATCGACGACAAAACCCGCCCGGCCCCTTTCACAGGACCGTGCGGGTAACAGCGCAAGCGCTACTTCTCGCCTGCTTCGGCTTCCGCCTCATCAGCCAGTTCGATCAAACCGTAATCAAACGCGTGACGGCGGTAGACCACAGCCGGACGGTTCGTCTCCTCGTTGATGAAGAGGTAGAAATCGTGTCCAACCAGCTCCATCTCGCTGAGCGCATCATCCACGCTACGTGGAGCGTTGGAGTGCACCTTGGTACGAACGACCTGACCCGGGGTCAGATCCTCAACCTGATCCTCGTACGGGTCAACATCGTACGGACCCTGCGCAGCAGCCTCGCGAGCCTGCGCTGCCTTCTGCTCAGCCTCAAGCTCAGCGGCCAGCTTGCCGGCGCCCTTCGGTGCACGGTGGCCAGACATCGGAGTGGTGCGACGAGCCTTGACCTTGCGCAGCGAACGCTCCAGCTTTGCCACTGCGGCATCCAAGGCGTTGTAGAAGGTGTCTTCCTTCGCCTCAGCGCGTGCGAGGTGGCCCGAGCCAGTTGCGGTGATCTGGATGCGTTCCGCTTCCTGTTCACGACGCGGATTCGGCTCATGCTTGAGCTCAACGTGGAAGGAATTCAGAGTCGGATCGAGCTTCGCAATCTTTGCCAACTTGCCGCTTACGCGTTCCTGGAAGTGCTCCGGAACCTCAACGTTGCGGCCGGTGATGGTCAACGCCACATCGGGTCCGAGACCCTCCCCCTGTGCGCCACCCTGTACGGCATTCTGGTCTGCAGAAGTCATGTGCTTCCTCCCTGTGGGTAGTAGGAACTGTGTCCATCACCACTATACAACTGGTTATGACCAATACACGGGGGTTCGCAAAATGTTCGCTATGAGCTTACTGAGAGCTACGCTGCCGGGTGTTGAGCAGCGGATGCTTAGCTGCGGGTGCTCTGCTTCACGTTTGCACCGAGACCTTCAGCGATGGTCTGGCAGGTGCCCTCATCAGTGTTATCGCAGCGGCCAACCCAGTTCTCGCCGACGATGACTTCCTTTGCGTACGGGAACTGCTCCTCCATGAGGTAGCGCGCATAATCCTCGGGCGTGCCGTCGAGCTTGAATTTGATCTGGCCCTTTTCCTTCTGCATGCACACGCCCTCTTCCTGCTTCAACTCCTGCCAGTTGGTGCAGTCGAAGTCCGTGCCGGCGAGGGCGTCACGGATTTCGGAGACCTCCTGAACACGGGCCTCATGAAGTGGGGTGATCTCTGCAGTCGAGCAACCGACCAACGCGAGAACCGGGGCACACACGAGTGGAAGAAGACGCAATTTCATTCCTGTGACCCTACTGGACACCTGCAAAAACACATATTTGGCCTGCGGTTACGCTGCGCACACGGTCACGCACGCACTCACGTCAACCCCGTGGGCGAGCAGCACGGACACACTGGCCTGGAGGGTTGCGCCGGTGGTTACGACGTCGTCGATAAGAACCACGGGACCTGCAGGGATGGCGGCAAGCCGTACTGCTCCGGACAGGTTTGCGCGGCGCGAGGACTCGTCAAGGTTCGACTGATCGGCAGCGCTGGCGTCGAGTAGCAACGCGGGTGTGACACTGCGCCGGGTGGCGCGGCAGATAGCTTCCACGGGGTCGCCGCCGCGGGCGCGTGCCGAGGACACCTTCGTCGGTGCGGGAACCAGCACCGCGCCGACTGCGATATCGCCGCGCGCCTCCAAGTAGTCCAGCCCGGCGTTGAGTACCGCACCGACGTGGCGACGCACGGCAAGGTGGTTACGTTCCTTCATTGCCAACACCACCCCACGGTGCGCACCCGCATAGGCACCTAGTGCGAACACCGGCACCATCGGTGTGGTGTTGGGAAACACGCGCTGCGGCGGGTGCGCCAACTCCATCCGGCAGGTGGCGCACAACAGCGGCCCCGGCACGCCGCATCCGGCGCACTTGCGCGGTAGCAGCAACTCCCCGATATCCCCCAGCATCCCTGACTCCCCTACCGCGCGATGATCGGTAGCGCGCGCATACCTTCCAGACCTGGCACCTCACGCCAGATGGGGTTGTCCGCACCTGAGGCCGGCACTTGCAATACAGCATTGACGTCAGTGACGTAGAGCATGCTTGGCGACGCCGCCACTGCCACCACCGGAGCCGAAATATTGCCCGCCGACAACGCGGTCATAGACGAGCCGTCCTGCTCCACACGCAGCACTGGCGACGGGGCGGAGGTACCGACGATGAGTGAACCATCCGCACGCCACTCGGCGGATACGACACTGCCTCCGAGCTCGTGGGCGTACTCGAGCACATTGACAATAGAGCGTTCGCCGGAAGCGCCACGCTGGACAATGCCCGTGTAGAGCTTTCCGTCGATCACCATGACCACGCGGTTGCCGCTGCGCGACAGGCGCAGCACAGAAATGTTGCCGTCCACGCCTTCTGGCAGGTCGACGTGCACCTCGCCGGTGGACAATTCGCCACTGGCTGCGGATTGGACTGTGCGCAGGATCCGCTTGCCGTCTGCAACCGACCACACCGCCGCCGCGTTCGCTTCGAAACTCGGGCGTGTGAATGTACGCGCCCGCATAACCTCTTCCTCGCGGGCACCGAATTTGCCCACGCGAAGCACATCGTCCTTGTCATCGTCTGGTTTGCCGAAGACAGCCGCCCATTGGCCACCCTTGGCCAGGTCGGCTGAAGTGATCTGGCCAGAGCTGCCGAGGCTGCCGTCGACGGCCTGGGTGGTGCGGCCGTCGACACGCAAAATGCGCCCATCGACGAGCGCGTAGAGCGTGCTTTCCCCAGCGGTTTCCACCAGTGGGCTCTCGTCCGCAAAGTCGTCGGTACCGAGTTCGTCAGCGCCTTCGATAAGGGGGCTGCCGTCGGCTTCCAAACGATACGGACCTGTGATGCCAGCGGTGGCAAGGGTCCACACCACTTGGGCAGCAAACTGCGTGCGGCGTGCGGCGTCGACTTCGCTGAAACCAGTAAAGGTAAACGCGCCGTCTTTGAACCCCGTATAGGCCACTTTCGACGGCAACGCATTGGGCAACGCTGGACGCAGACGCTCCGCAGGCCCCTCCATAAGCAACCCGATTAAGTCACCCGCCAGGGCCTCGCGACGCGAGTGAACCCAACGGCGGTCGGTGACCAACTCACGGTCGTCGACATCAAAGAAGTACAGGTTATACGGCTGATACTGGTTACGCAGCTCAGTTCGCTCCATGACCACACCCGCGGGTAGCGACGAAATACGCCACTGCCCATCGATCATGTCCAGCTCGATTTCTGCCTCGTATTTGCCGCGCTCCGGAGCAAACGATCCCCCAGTGCGCACCGCACCAACCACATTGCCGTGAACCGCAAAGCGACGCTTCCCTGCCGAGGCCCCCGGCAGCGTAGTCACGCCGAAGCTGTCCACGATCAGCTTCTGCCCGCTTGGATCCCACGCCTGGGCAGCGCTCTCCGTCAGGTAAGCACGCGCCATTTCGTAGTCGCCGTCCGGAATCGCCGATGCTGCGTAGAACCCACGCAGCAGCAAGTCTGGCTCCTCATCCTCCGCGGGACCAGCATCCGGCGTCGGAGACTCCGCCGGCGTAAACGGACGCAGCACGTGAGGTGCCGAGTTGGTTGGCAGCGTTGCGCACCCCGACAGCAGGGACATCGCAGTCAACGTGGCCACGGCCGACAGCGCCAACGATGCAGCTTTATTCGTCCTCATCGGTGTTCCTCCTGGACTTCAGGCTGCGGATCCGGTGCTACTGCACCAGCAGCTCCGCCGGCAGCTCCGCCAGCAGCGCCGGTACCGGCCCCGCTATCGGTGGAGAATTCCACTCCCCTGCTGGCGTCAGCTTCGGCATCTCCTGCTTCCTTGGCGGCAACAGGCGCCCTTTGGATCTCGGCAGCATTCTGTCCCGGCGCGACCAAGTCCAACGGGGCGACGTTGATTTTCGCCCCGACTTCTCTCGGCAACACCAGGCGGAATTGGGAACCCACGCCGTGCGTGCCAGCGGCGTCGAGGATGCCGCCGTGCAATAGCGCATCCTCGCGCGCAATAGCCAGGCCCAGGCCGGTGCCGCCCGAGTGGCGCTTGCGGGACTTGTCCGCGCGCCAGAAGCGGTTGAACACTAACTCGTCTTGGCCTTCCTTCAGCCCAACACCGCGGTCGGTGACGGTGATTGCCACGGCCTCGTCGTTGGAACGCATCACAACCTTCACCGGGTTGCCCTCCGAGTGGTCGATGGCGTTGGCCACCAGGTTGCGCACGATGCGCTCGATACGCCGTGGGTCACCCTCGATCGTCTGTGGTTCCTCCGGGATGTCAAAGTCGACTTCCACATCCAACTCGTCGGCAAGGTGCTGGGTTTGCTGCCATGCAGACTCCACCGGCCCGCGAGCATCCATGCTGGTGGTGGAGAGTTCGGCCACGCCGGCGTCGTGACGCGAAATCTCCAGCAAATCATTGAGCAGCGCCTCGAAGCGGTCAAGTTCCTTGATCATCAACTGGGAAGCGCGCTTGGTCGACGGTTCGAGCGAATCCTCGTTCGCGGCGATCATGTCTGCGGCCATACGCACCGTAGTCAGCGGCGTGCGCAACTCGTGGGAGACATCGGAGGTGAACTGGCGCTGAAGGTCACCGTATTCCTCCAGGTTGTTGATCTGCTTAGACAGCGTGTCCGCCATGTTGTTGAAGGACATGGCCAGCACTGCCATTTCGTCTTCGCCATCGACCGGCATGCGCTCGCGCAGGTGACCGGACGCGAAACGCTGGGCAGTTCTCGACGCCGAGCGCACCGGCGCCACAATCTGCTGCGACGCAAGCCACGCAATGCCCATCAAAAGCACCACGACGATCACCGCAGCGATAGCCAAAATGCCACGCATCAGTGCAACGGTGGTGGTTTCGCTCTCCATATTCATGACCAGGTAGAGCTGCAGATTCGGGATATCCGCATTCGTTGGCGTACCGACGATTAACGCGTCATACAACGTCGCATCCGGCCGTTCCACAGTGGCGAATTGGTAGGCCACATTTCCGTCGTTGACGAACTGCGCTAAGCGCTCTGGGATCTGGTACGACTCCGGAGACGAGGTCACCACCCCGCCACCGCTTTCCGCCACCAAGACCGGCTCGTAAAAGCTCGACGTGTCCGAGTTTTCCTGTGCGCGCTGGGTCAAACCTGCACGGGCTGAGTTCAAGCGCGCCTGCAGCGAGGCCGAACTGCCGCTGTTGTCTAGCTGGTATTCGACGGTGGCGCGTGCGCGCTCGATCTCCACACTCGCGGTTTCCAGCTTCGCCTCGGTGATGCGGCTAGTGACCACCGACGCCAGCACAAACCCAAGCACGGACATCACGATTGCGGACACGATGAGTACCGTGCCCACGAACCTCACCTGCAACGAGGTCGACCATGCGTGCGCTACGCGTTCGCGTGCGCGTTTGAGCGCATTCAGCGACTACACCCCCGGCTTGCCGGTCTTATAGCCCACACCACGCACAGTGAGGATGATCTCCGGGTTCTCCGGGTCGTGCTCAATCTTGGAGCGCAGACGCTGGACGTGCACGTTGACCAGGCGCGTATCCGAAGCGTTGCGGTAGCCCCACACGGACTCCAGCAGCTCCTCGCGGGTGTGCACCTGGTTCGGCTTCTGTGCCATCTCCAGCAAAAGGTCAAACTCGAGCGGGGTCAGCTGAATTTCCTGGCCGCCGCGAGTCACGGTGTGCTGCGGAACGTCAATGGTCAGATCGCCAACCTCGTAGATTTCCGCCGGCTCGTCGTCAGTACGACGCAGACGCGCGCGGATTCGGGCGACCAGTTCCTTCGGCTTGAAGGGTTTGGTGATGTAGTCGTCCGCACCAGACTCCAGTCCAAGCACCACATCCACCGTGTCGGTCTTCGCTGTCAGCATGACAATCGGCACGGCGGACTGCTTGCGGATCTCGCGGCAAATATCAATGCCGTTGACGCCTGGCAGCATCAGGTCGAGCAGGATCAGATCCGGATCAAAGCTGCGCCACGCGCCAACGGCCTCAGCGCCATCGGTGACGGAACTCGTCTCAAACCCCTCGGCCTCAAGCACGATGGTGAGCATCTCGTTGATCGCCGGGTCATCGTCCACGACCAGGATCTTGTGGGGCACATGTACTCCTTTGTCAGGGCTCTTATAGGGGTTGAAATGACGAGGCCTATGCCAGGTCGCGTATTGCCTGAATGATAACCGCAGGATCCGAGCCGCGTACCCACGGCCCACCCCACGACATTTCCGCCAGCCGTCCGTACATCGCATACGTTGCGGCCTGCAGGCCACCATCGCGTTCGTAGCGATCGCGCGCACGCGTTGCGTCCTGCGTCTCGCGCTTCGCTGCGCGTTCCCGCGCAAGCTCCGGGCTCGTATCGACGAGCACCTGCAAGTCCGGCCTCGGCAACCCCAAACGCCCAAACTCCAGGTCTTCCACCCAGCGCAAGGCGGCATCGTCACCGGTGCGCGCAGTGGTGTACGCGGCGTTAGAGGCCACGTAGCGGTCCAAGATGAGGACGCGGGACGGATCGTCGACGTACTCGTCGAGAAGCGCCTTCGCCCCATGACGGTCAAGTGCGAACAGTGTCGCCATCGCAAACGCGGAATCCGTCACATCCCCCATGCGCCCGTGCAGCGCGTCTTGTGCGAGCTGGGCGTGAATGGAGTCCTCGTAACGCGGAAACGCAAGCGTGTCGGCGTTGAGTTCCTTCTTGATCGCGGTGACAAGCGTGTTCTTGCCCGCGCCATCGATACCTTCAAACGCAATAATCATGGCCGCAAACCGTTAGGCCAGCGCCTCGAGGAACTGCTCAAGGTCCGCCTCGGTCTCCACTGCTTCCAATACCGCAGCAGCAGCCTCGACGAGCTTCTCGTCGATCTCGTCCGGGCGCAGACGGATGAACGGGTACGCCTCTGCCACATCACCGGCAGAAAAAGGTGCACCCGACCAAATTGCAGCGATCGTCGCCGCAGCCTGGCCGTTGAGGATCTCATCTTCGCTTGCGGAATCCCCATTTGCGGCGAGGAGCACGGCGTCACGCACTGCTTCCACAATCTCGTCGGTATCCAGGTCAGAGATCTCGTCGAGGAAATCTGCATTGGTGTCAATGGTGAAAATCTGCTCGTCCCAGGTCGTCACTGTGACGCTCCTTCCGTCTGTATCGAGTGCTGCAAACACGGTATCTATTACGTCTTTATATACGGCACTTGCACCTTATGGGGGTACACCTTCGCCGTACGACGTGCTATAAACATTCCTACACCACCATACTGTTACCAATTCGTGATGTAAGGGCTGCGCGCCGACCGTGGAAGGAGCGGGGACGTGAAACCGACCAACCGCCGTACCGCTGCTCTTTTTGCTGCAGGCTTCGGGCTTGCTGGCCTGACCGGTTGGACCGTATGGGCGTCATCGTCCACCGCACCTTCGGACCACGCAGGCTTTTCCGCCGAGGCCGCAGACACCACCAGCGCGCACTCGACAACCTCAAGCACGTCGAGTTCCCGCACAGCGACCAACTCGTCGACAACAGAAACCTCTGCAGATGGGCGCACTACTGGAAACGATGCACCGGTAGACCAGGACTACAGCGCACAACACGGCATGCAGGGTGGCACGCACCACGTCAACCCGAACTATGCGGCGCAGAACGATCCATACCTGCCACCGCACGCAGTGGTGGGCCAGGCGGATCCGGCGCAGCCGACCAAGGTGTACCGCCCGACCAACATCGTTGTGCCGCCACCGGCCCAGTCGGCCCAGTCGGCCCAGTCGGCCCAGCAGGCACCGCAATCACAGCGATCGGGGCCGCAGTCGGCCTCACAGTCAACCCGCCCGTCTGGGACAACGAGCGAAGAACGGCCGAACCGCCCCGAGACAACGCCTGAGTCCCCGTCGGAGTCCAGGCCGCAGCCAACGCCTGAGGCGTCGCACCCGTCCACACCGGACACGCCTGGCACGTCTGCACAAACGCCGACTGAGACCGACTCGGCAGGCACCTCCGGGGTCCCCACGGCACCATCCGAGCCCGAGCGCGGCCCCGACACATCTGCGGACAACGAGCCGAAGATCAAGGACGGCAAACCCGCACCCGGCTCCTCCCCCGCCGAGCCAACCTCGCGTGAGAACGATCGCGATGAGCACCCCGAAAACAACAAGGCGATTCCTGCAGACCAGCTGGAGGCTCAACTGCAGTCGCAGGCATCTGCGCCCACAACTGCCCGGGCGCGTGTGCCGGGCAAGGAGGACGTGGCCGGATACCCCCAGCCGGATGATGGCTTTAGCCCCCCGCGAGGCGCTTGACCAGATCGCGCGAAGCGTTACACGGTAGCCACAAACACCTGGGTGGGTTCCCCATCCGTTGCAGGCCGCAGGGTCACCGCACCATCGCTTGCGGGAATCCACACAGCCTCCCCAGCGGCGATTGACATTGTCCCGTCCGTGGCGGTGCCCGCGGTGCAGAGTGCGATTGCGGGGCCATCTTCGTCGATACGCAACTCGCCCTGATCAAGCTCGTGCATGCTCACGGTGAAACTCTCCACCGGCAGCACGAATCGCTTCCCACCAGCCACCTCCTCGGTGTCTGCGCGCGGCGATTCCAACGAAGAAAAGTCGAGTACACGCACGAGCTCTGGCACATCTACGTGCTTGGTGGTCAGGCCACCGCGCAGAACGTTGTCGGAGTTTTCCATGACCTCCACGCCGAGACCGCTGAGGTAGGCATGCAGTTGACCTGCGCCGAGGAACGCCGCCTCACCCGGCTTGAGGGTGACAATGTTGAGCAGCAGAGCCGCAAACGCACCAGCGTCGCCTGGGTAACGCTGCGCTAGTTCAAGGAATACCTCGGCTGCTTCCACAACCCACGCAGGGTGGGCTGCGGTGCCTCCATCGGCGATCGTGCGGGCACTATTTCCGACGGCGTCGAGCACCTCCGTCAGTGCGGGCCTGGGCAACGACACCAGGGTAGTAAACAGCACCCGCATGTCCCCTGCACCGCCGGCCGCTGGCAGTAGTGCTGCGTAACGGTCCCAGGCTGGGGAGGAAAACGCCTCGAACAACTCGGTCATCTGCTCCACAGGGCGGAACCCCGCCATCGCACGGAACGTAGTCAACGCGACGATAAGTTCCGGCTTCGGGTTCGAGTCCTTGTAGTTGCGCTGCGGGCTGTTGAGGCTGATGCCCTCAGCGTTTTCCCGTTCGAAGCCAGCAACGGCCTGCTCGCGCGACGGGTGCGCTTGGATACTCAGCGGGGAATCCGCCGCGAGCAACTTCACCAAAAACGGCAGTTGCTCGCCGTACTGGGCAATCACGCGGTCGCCCAATGCTGCCTGGGGGTCCTCGGCGATGATCTCGTCGAGGCCACGTCCATCAATGGTCGCTGGGGCGGCAGGGTGGGCACCAAACCACAGTTCGGCCTCGGGATTCTCGCTCGGCGAGGGCGTCCCCCTCAGCTGTGCGAGCAGCGTCCGCGACCCCCATGGGTAGGGTCGCAGTACCCCATCCAATCGCTCCATGTGGCCTCCTTTGGTTCTGCGTGAGCGCAAACGTCCAAAATAGCAGTCCCACGCTCCCCGTTCGAGTTACAAGAATTCGGTGCCTAGGAACGAATCAGGCCAAGAATCTCGTTGACCAGCGCGTCGACCTCTTCCTGGGTCGGCGCTTCCGCATTAAGACGCAGCAGCGGCTCCGTGTTGGATGCACGCACGTTGAACCACGCCTTGGAGTCCTTCAACTGCACAGTCACACCATCGAGGGTGTCTACCGATTCCGCACGATCCGCGAACGCATCCACCACACGCTTCGTCGCCGCTTCCTGGTCGGCAACTTCCGAGTTGATCTCACCAGATGCGACGTAGCGCTCGTACTGCGCCATCAGTTCACTCAGCGGCTTGTCCTGCTCTGCCAGCGCCGCCAAAACGTGGAGCGCAGCGACCAAGCCAGAGTCCGCGTTGAAGAACTCAGCAAAGTAGTAGTGGGCGGAGTGCTCACCGCCGAATAGCGCGTTGTGCTCGGCCATCTTGGCCTTGATGTAAGAGTGGCCCACACGGGTGCGTACGGCGGTGCCACCACATTCGTCGATCATCTCCGGCACTGCACGCGAGGTAATCAGGTTGTGGATGATCGTCGCACCGGGGTTCTCCGCAAGGGTGCGCGTGGCAATCAGCGCAGTGATGGCGGAGGGCGAGACGGCCTCGCCCCGCTCGTTGACAACAAAGCAACGATCCGCATCCCCGTCAAACGCCAACCCGATGTCCGCGCCCTGCTCAACAGTGAACTTCTGCAGGTCAACCAAATTCTTCGGGTCGAGCGGGTTCGCCTCATGGTTCGGGAAAGTTCCGTCTAACTCGAAGTACAGCGGGCGAATATCCATATCCCCCAACGCCGCCGGAACCGTCAGCCCAGCCATGCCGTTTGCGGCATCCACTGCCACGACCAACTTGCGCCGCGTAGGCACCGGCACCAGATCACGCACATACTTCGCGTATGCCTCGAGCGCATTTTGCTTCTCGACGACACCACGTTCCCCCTCAAACTCCGGCACGCCCTCAAGAATCATGCGGCCGATTTCCGACAAACCGGTATCTGTAGACACCGGGGTCGCGCCCGCGCGGCAGAGTTTGATGCCGTTGTACTGAGCCGGATTGTGCGAGGCGGTAAACATCGCACCAGCGCAACGCTGGGAGCCGGCAACGAAGTAGAGCTCGTCAGTCGACGTCAGCCCCAAGTCGGTGACATTAAGCCCCTGGGAGGCAGCTCCCTCGGCGAACGCCGCGGCCAGCGCCGGCGACGACGGACGCATGTCGTGGCCGACAGCGATACGGGTCTCACCCTCCTCGCGCAGAATGTGGGCAAACGCAGCGCCGGCGGTGCGGACAAAGTCCTCGTCGATGTGCTCGCCGACAACGCCTCGAACGTCGTAGGCCTTAATAACGCTGCTCAGAGTCTCACGTGTGTGCTGGATAGCCATGCAGGCCATCTTAGTGCGCCACGCGACACGACCCCTCCCCGGCTGCTGTGGTTTCGCTATTCCTGCTCAGCCGAAGGATCCGGCACGATGCGCAAATGCGAACGGCGCGCCGCCTTATGCGCAGCAATCTGCTCTTCCACCCGCTTCGTGCGATGCACCGGGTGATTCGAGGTATCCGGGTCGTTGAAGTCGTGCGAGGCCTCGTACTCGATTGGGTCCTGCGAAGAATCGACCAAACCAGTGGTCAGTCGACCCGCCTCACGCACGGCCTCAGCCAAGGCGGTGATGTCGGAGGCTTCCGGATCGTCATCCTCATCGCCTTCTAACTCGACGTGCTCTACACGGACCATTTCCCAACCAACGGGCGCGGTGATGTGGGCGGAATGGCGCTCACACAAGTCCCACGCATGCGGATCTGCTACCGGGGCGAGCGGACCGATCACTGCCGTCGAGTCCGCGTACGCGTAAATCAGCGTGGCCACAGCGGGCCTGCCGCAACCCGGGCGACAACAACGACGGAAGACATTCACGGCGGACAGTCTAAACCCCTTCTTGAGGTTTTTGTACTGCGGCGCGGCGCGTCCCCTCCACACCTGCCTGTTTCCACCTTAGGATTGCCGTCATGCAGACCCCTTCCAGGCCCGGCGTCGGTCCCTCGCACGTCCGCGCCGCACGCGACCGCCACGGGCGAGGTGCCCGTGGCCCGCTCCTGCCCGTTGGGGTGCCCCGCTATCGCTCGCGCAACGACGCATTCGACGCACTTGTCATGGAGGCCTACGCCCCGCTCCACAACGCGTACTTTGAGCAGCTGGCAAGCGTGGATCTGGCGGTGGACACGATCCCACGCATGCGCCTGCACGCAGATATGACGATCTTGCCGGACGAGATCATCGCCGACGGCCCGGTCCCTCTCGGGCGGGTGCTCCAGGCAGGCGTGGATCAGCACGGCAACCCCACCCGCGCGCGCTTTGTCGTGTTTCGCATGCCGATAGAACACCGCGCGGTGACCACCCAGGAGCGTGCAGAGTTGCTCACGTGGGTGCTCACCGCGCTGGTAGCAAACTATTTAAATTTGGATCCACGCACTGTGAATCCCGATTTTCCCTGGTAGATCCACACTGTAGATCTTGGGAGTTGTTAGCCGATCTGCTTCTTCAGACGGCGACGCTCACGATCGGACAGCCCACCCCAAATACCGAAGCGCTCATCGTGCTCGAGTGCGTACTCGAGGCACTCATCGCGCACTGCGCATGCCTTGCAGATTCGTTTGGCCTCACGAGTTGAGCCGCCTTTTTCAGGAAAGAAGGCCTCGGGGTCAGTCTGCGCACACAGCGCCTGGTCCTGCCACTCCTGCTCGACAGTGCCAAACAACTCGTCGAGGGTCATCCCTCCCGCAGCAGCGCCGCGGAGGATGGCGTCCGCTTGATTTTCCACGCCATTACCTTCCCTGTTGCTTAGTTGATCTTTTCGGTGGTCGTTCGAAGAGTGATGCACCCGCTGGTTGCGGATGCGGAAATAACACTTCTGTGATTACACACCGAGGCACTAAATAGTCGCAACCAAAATGTGAGCCGAGCGCGCCTTTTTTAGACATTCCCCACGTCAACTTTCACACCAGTCACAACTGTCACAGTATAGCTGCAATGGGGGTGGACTTCGGGGGTACTACATGTAGTGTCGGGACTATAAAGCGCGACTATTTGACCGTGTTGGCGTGTCGGTTACGCGTCTGGGGAGAAACGCACTCCCGAATCTGGGATCACAACACCCGGCCACACACGCATGCCACCCTGCAGCTCGCAGCGCGCACCAATCTGGGCGCCTTCACCGATCACACAATCAACCAAGCGCGCATTCGCTCCAATCGTGGCTCCGGCAGCAATGATGGAATTGCGCACCATTGCGCCAGGCTCGATGGTCACGCCATCGAAGATCACAGAGTCGTCGATACGCGAGCCCGCCCCAATCTCACAGCCACGGCCAACCGTTGTGCCGCCCATCAGAATCACGCCGTGCGCAACACCGGCAGACGGATCCACCACAGATTCGCCCGTACGCCCCTTCAACAGCGGCGAGTACGCAATGCCGCGCACCACATCCGAGGAGCCCTGGACGAAATCGTCCGGGCGGCCCATGTCGCGCCAGTACGACGAATCCACATGGCCGACGACCTTCGCACCCTGCTCAAGCAGGCCCGGGAAGGTTTCGCGCTCTACGGAAACCACACGTCCTGCCGGGATCTGCTCGATCACCGAACGCTTAAACACGTAGCAGCCAGCGTTGATCTGGTCGGTCGGCGGATCCTCGGTCTTTTCCAAAAAGGCCAGCACGTTGCCGTCCTCATCCGTCGGCACCGAGCCGAACGCGCGCGGATCCGGCACCCGCACCAGGTGCAGCGTGACATCCGCGTCCTTATCCACGTGCGTGTGCGCAATCGCCGACAGGTCCGCGCCAGAAAGCACATCACCGTTGAAGACCATCACGTTGTCGTAGCGGAGCTTCTCGTAGACGTTGCGGATGCCACCGCCGGTGCCAAGCGCTTCTTCCTCCACGACGTATTCGATCTCTAGACCGAACTCGGAGCCGTCGCCGAAGTACTCCTCAAACACCTCTGCCTTATAGGACGTCCCCAGCACCACGTGACGCATGCCAGCCTCACGGATGCGGGCAAGCAGATGTGCCAAGAACGGGAAACCTGCCGTCGGCAACATCGGCTTGGGTGTAGAGACAGTCAGCGGACGAAGGCGTGTGCCACGCCCGCCGACGAGAATCACCGCATCCATTTCTGTGATTTCTGCAATTTCAGCAGACTCGGTGATTTCGGTGGAGGCTGTCTGAGCCATTGCTAGATCCTTCATCTTGTTGTCAGTTCACTTCCCCACGGCCGGTGCCAGCCCTGTGTGCAGGTTTCGCCCTACCCAACTGCAGCGCACCCCTCACTCGGAGGCCGAGCCACAACGCCCAGCGGATGGGAGCTTGCCACGCATGCGGATGGCGGTCGCGCTGGAACCGATACGCCGAGGCGTGGTGCGCAGGGACCGTAACTCCCCTGTGTCGGTCCGCAACATGGCCCTGATCGTGCAAGATCACGGAACTCGGGCAGTACAAATTGTCCCAGCCTGCACGGGTAAGACGGTCCCCGAAGTCGATGTCTTCCAGGTACATGAAGTAGCGCTCGTCGAACCCGCCGATCTGGTCAAACGCATCCCACCGCACAAGGAGGCACGCGCCGGACAGCCAGCCTGCTGTGCGTTGCACCTCCATATTCGCCCCGGCTTGGTACGCGCGGGAAAACGGGTTGGACGGCCAGTAGTCGTACAGCAGCGCGTGCCCGATCCCCATGGCCAGGCTGGGCACCTCGCGCGCGCTGGGGTATGCGGAGCCGTCGGCCTCTTCAATCCTGGGCCCGGCAGCTCCAGCCTTCGGCGCGTCGTCGGCGCAGTGGATCAACTCGTCGATGCTCCCCGGGGTGAACTCCACGTCGGGGTTCACAATAAGGAAGTAGTCGCCGCGCACCGCACCTGCTTTTCGACGATCCCCCAACTGCCGAGCAGCCGCATTAATCGCGGCTCCATAACCGATGTTTCCACCAGTGGGGGAAAACTCCACGTGCTCGTGCTCGCGTGCGGCCTGCTGCGGCACGCCGTCCTTGGAGCCGTTGTCGGCGCAAAGCAGCACAACGGGGCGCGTCGTCGCCTTCTCCAAGGAGGCGATGAGCTGCGCCAAGTGCTCCCCAGGCGAATACGTCACGGTGATCACCGCGAGTGGCGCCTGATGAGCGTCAGGATGATGCTCTGTGTCTTTCACAATGTTGGACAGCATACCCACCATGACCTCCAATTCCGGCGCACGGCACAGGGCGAGCCGGGGAATGTCGTATAATTCCCGGCGTGACTGAGCCCAGGCGGCAAGCCCGCGATATCAAACCTGCCCCGTCCCGGGTGCGGGATGTTTCGCAATCTGGCCACCCCGCACTGCGAACCACCCTTGCCATTGTCTCCGCCGCCGCGATCGCCCTGTCGGGCGTCGGGTATTTCGCCGTTGGGCGGCTTGGCGGGCAGTTGAGCGCGTCGGACTTAAAGGTGTCGTCGCAAAGCAAAGGCAAAGACGGCAACGCCCTGGACGGCGCAATGGACATCCTGCTGGTGGGCTCCGATTCGCGCACGGACGCGCAGGGCAACCCCTTAAGTGAGCAGGAACTTTCCCGTCTGAACGCCGGTATCGCGGACGGTGAGATCAACACCGACACCATCATGGTTATCCGCATCCCGGAGGACGGCTCACGCGCGACCGCAGTGTCCATCCCACGCGATACCTATGTGCATACGGACGACTACGGCAACCTGAAAATCAATGGCGTCTACGGCGCACACGCTGCCGCAAAACGCGAAGAACTGATCGAATCCGGCATGAGCGAAGGCCCGGCGCTCGAACAGCAGGTTGCTCGCGCAGGACAAGAGGGACTGATCGACGCCGTCGCGGACCTCACCGGTGTCGAAGTCGACCACTTCGCCCAGGTCGGTCTCCTTGGCTTCGTGCTGCTCACCGACGCTGTCGGCGGCGTCAAAGTGTGCCTGAATAATCCCGTGGACGAGCCACTTTCCGGCGCGAAGTTCCCCGCCGGCGAGCAGACCCTCGACGGTGCGCAAGCCCTGTCGTTTGTGCGCCAACGCCACGACCTGCCGCGCGGCGACCTAGACCGCATCGTGCGCCAGCAGGCCTACATGGCTTCGCTCGTACAGTCGATGCTTTCCGCAGGCACCCTGACCAACCCGGCGAAACTGCGCGAACTGTCTAACGCTGCGGAACGCTCCGTGACACTGGATAAGGGTTGGGACATTGTGGGCTTGGCCCAGCAACTTTCCGGCCTGGCTGGTGGCAACGTCACCTTCACCACCATCCCTGTGACCTCCGCCAATGGTGTCGGTGACTATGGCGAGTCCATCGTCACCGTGGATCTACCGCAGGTGCAGAAGTTCATGGCAGAAGCGATTAAGCCTGAGGAGGACAACACGGACGGCACTGAGGGTTCTGACGGTTCGGACTCCGCCACCAGCGCCCCACGCGAGGCGTTCAACGGCTACGAAGCAGTCGTGCTCAACGCCGGCAGCGTCCCCGGACAGGCTGGGCGTGTTGCTGAGATACTCAACGGCGACGGCCTGACGGTGACAAGCGTGTCCAACGCCATGGAAGGCCTCTACACAGCTACCCAAGTGCTAGCCGCAGACGAGAACGACCCGGCCGCCCAGGAGCTGGCCCAGCTGCTCGGCGGAGTGCCCGTCGTGGCCAACGCCAGCGTGGAGCCGAACACGGTCATTGCCGTCATCGCGGACGACTACAACGGGCCCGGCGCGATGGATGCTGATGAGGCGGAACAGGTCGCCCCTGTGGGCACGCCAGGTGAAGATTTCGGTGCCAACGAGCCTGCCCCTGAGCTCTCAGCTGGCGACGACAGCCCGCGCTGCGTGAATTAATATCCCCCAATCGCCTGAAATTCGAATCGGCGACAGGTAAAACCTCTTTGCATGAACATTGCAAAGAATCATTCTGTCCACCACGCCGCCCAGGGCTCCACTTCGGTAGCACCTCAGGAGGCCACATCAGGCACGGTTCCCGACCCGGGACCGGACGATGGGACCGAACGAGATCAGACACCAAGAGGAGCCGTAGACCGGCTCCTCTCTTTTATTGAGCGGGTAGGTAACAAACTTCCGGAGCCGTTCACGCTCTTCCTGTTGCTCTTCCTGGCCACCGCGGTCATTTCCACGGTGATGGCCTGGGCGGGCCTGCAGGTGCAGGTGCCTGGCGACGACGAGGTCCGCCCCATCAAGGGCTTCTTCACCAGCGAAGGCCTTGCCTGGTTCACCGTGAACTTGGGCAAGAACTACGTTGGCTTCCCGCCGTTGGTGTACGTGCTGCCGATCATCTTGGCGGTCGGTATCGCGGAGCGCTCGGGCATGTTGTCGGCGCTGATCCGCCGGCTGTTCTCTTCCGCGAATACCTCGGTACTGCCGTATGCGGTCGGTCTGATTGGTGTGTCCGGTTCACTGATCGCCGACCCGGCGTTCATCGTCATCCCACCACTTGCTGCCATGGTGTTCCAGGCTGCTGGTCGTCACCCCGTGGCGGGTCTGCTCGGTGGCTTCGCGTCCGTGGGCGCGGGATACGCTACGTCGCTGTTGCCGGGCTCGCTCGATGCACTGTTTGCTGGCATCACGAATTCCGTGATGGAGGCGCTACCAAGCCTTGACGCCCCTGAGGTCACCGTGGTCTCTAACTACTGGTTCAACCTTGTCTCCGCGATCGTGCTGGGACTTCTGGCCGGATTCATCATCGATAAGGTCCTCGAGCCCCGCTTAAACAAGCTCGGTGTACCGAACAAGATGGTTGCTGGCGATGACGGCATGACCCGCGACCGCGACGGCAAGGAAATCTCCGCAGAGCTCACCGACGCCGAATCCCGCGGCCTGCGCGCCACTCTGTGGGCCACCCTGCTGCTGACCGTGGTGTGCACGATCGTCGTCCTCATCCCGAACTCTCCGTGGCGCAACGAGGAAGGCAACTTCCTGCCGGACTCGCCCTTGATGCAGTCCACAGTGTTCATCGTGGTGCTCTACTTCGTAGTCATGGGCCTAGTCTTCGGCATGGTTGCGGGCACGATCAAACGCGTACCCGACGTCGCAGACATGATGGCTGGCGCCATGAAGGACATGGTGAACTTCCTCATCCTCGCGTTCATCCTGGGCCAGTTCATCGCGCTGTTTAATTGGTCTGGCATCGGCACCTTCACCGCCGTGAAGGGAGCCAACGCGCTCGAGTCCGCAGGCATCACCGGTTTCGCCGCCATCTTCGCGTTCGTCGTCCTGGCGTCGTGCCTGAACCTGCTGATCATCTCCGGCTCCGCACTATGGACCCTGATGGCGGCCGTGTTCGTGCCCATGTTCGCCCTGATCGGTTTCGATCCGGCCTTCATCCAGGCAGCGTTCCGTGTCGGCGATTCCGCCACCCAGATCATCACCCCGCTGAACCCGTACATCATCGTGATCCTGACGCAGCTGCGCCGCTACGAACCGAAGGCTGGCGTGGGCACGCTCATGTCGTGCCTGATCATGTTCACGGTTCCGTTCTGGATCTTCTGGATGGCCATGCTGTTCATTTGGTACACCTTCGACCTGCCGCTCGGCCCGGGTGCTGCCATCTTCCTGTAGCGCGCCATTCAGGCGTCAGTTACGCGTCATCTAGGCCTCATCTAGCAGCGCCTCCACGGAGATCGCCCCGCCCGCCGCTTCGAACTCCTCGCGAGCGCGCTGCAACAGCACCGGGTCATTGAGTACGTCAGCGATGACTTGGCCGAGCCCCACCGCGGAGTCGATCACACCGTCCATTGCGGCCGGGGTGATCGCCGCATCGGCGAACTTAGTGGTGTGCAGCGCAGTGCCCTCCGGCGCGATCTTGACCAACGGGTGGATGCCGGGCACGAGCTGCGAGACGTTGCCAAAATCTGTCGACGCCGCCTGCGAGTCCGGCAGGATCCCACCCGGCAACACTTCCCTCCCCCGCGCCTGCTGGGTCGCACCCCATCGCGCCGCCAAGGTTTCGTTGTTGCGGACAGGAAGCGACATTGGGTGGTTATCCCACTGCACATCCACGCCGGTGCCGGTCATGAGGGCGGCGCCGGTGAGGATGTCGTCGATACGCTTGCTCAAATCCATGAGTGTTTCGGTGTACAGCGAACGCACGTAGAGGCTCAGCGTGGCCGTCTCCGGAATGATCGATGCCCTCGCACCACCGTCCGAGATGATTGCGTGTAGGCGATCCGACGGCGGCATCTGCTGGCGCAACAACCCCATGGCTTGGTACGCAAGCGTCGCAGCATCTAGCGCATTGCGCCCCATGTACGGCTGCATCGACGCGTGCGCGGCAACGCCGGTAAACGTTGCGGTAAGCGAGCGGCGCCCCGTCCACGCGTGCGACACCAGGTCGTAGCAGAACGGGTGGATCATCACCGAACAATCCACGCCGTCGAGCATGCCGCCGCGGATCATGTACTCCTTGCCGGTGTGGCCCTCCTCCGCCGGGGTGCCAAGAAACACGATGCGGCCCGAACCCGAACCTACCGCACCGAGGAAACCACCCACCCCGGATGCAGCGATCACGTTGTGCCCGCACGCATGTCCAATACCCGGCAGCGCGTCGTATTCAGACATCACCGCCACCGTCGGATGTGTGCTCGGGTCAAAATCGTCGCTTTGCCACTCCGCACGCAGCGCTGTTTCCACGCCATGCGCCCCTTGCTTGACGACGAACCCCTGCCCCTCAAGCACCTTCGCAATCACAGCCTGCGCATGGAATTCCTGAAACGCCTCCTCCGGGTTCGCGTGCAGGTCACGCATGATGTGTTCCAGGTCGGCCCGGACGGCTTCGACGTTGCGCTCGACCTTCCCCCACACCGCGTCACGCTCCGGATAGCCCGGCTCAACCGGGAACTGCGGCGACGCAGCGGCGATCTCATCTCGCACCACTGCGTCCATGCGTTGCAGGAAGGCAGGGTTCGGTGGGGTTGGGCTGGTCGGGCGGTTGGGATGCGTTTCGCTCACGGTCCGCTCACTCTCCGTCGATCGGATTACGTTTCTACAAAACCCTAGCGCAGAATTAATGTGACTGGTACAACATATACGCATGAGTACGCGAAAAGCCACAGAGAGCGCCGAGCTCGAGCGCTCTGCCGACAGCAGCCCACCACAGAAGAAAACCGCAATGGATCGCCTCCTCGGCACCATCGAGTCGGTAGGCAACAAACTTCCGGAGCCGTTCACGCTCTTCCTCATCCTGTTCCTCATCACCGCGGTGATCTCCACCGTGATGGCGTATTTCGAGGCCGAAGTCGCAGTGCCCGGCGAGGACGAAAGTGTGAAGATCAAGGGCTTCTTCACCGGTGAGGGCCTGGCCTGGTTCACCACTACCCTCGGCCAGAACTACCTCGGTTTCCCGCCACTGGTCACGGTCCTGCCAATCATGCTCGCCGTCGGCGTTTCCGAGCGCTCCGGCATGCTCTCCGCGCTCATCCGCAAGCTCTTCGGCTCCGCTAACCGCTCGGTTCTGCCGTACGCGGTTGGTATCATTGGCGTGACCGGCTCGATCATGGCGGACGCCGCGTTCGTGGTCATCCCGCCGCTGGCCGCGATGGTGTTCAAGGCCGCTGGCCGCCACCCGGTCGCAGGCCTGCTCGGTGGCTTCGCCGCCGTCGGCGCTGGCTACTCCACCGCACTGGTGCCAACGTCGCTGGACGCCCTGTTCGCCGGCATCACCAACGCCGTGATGGAAACCCTGCCGAGCATGGACGCCACCGAGGTCAACCCGGTGTCCAACTACTACTTCAACATCGCCGCCTCTATCATCCTGGGCCTAGCGTGTGGCTTCATCATCGACAGGATCCTCGAGCCCCGCATGCACAAACTCGACGTCCCCCAGGAGATGGTCGAGGGCGACGACGGCATGAACCGCGACGCCGACGGCAACGAGATCTCCGTCGAACTGACCAAGCCGGAACGCCGCGGCCTGATGTGGGCGGGCGTCGCCACGCTTATCGTCACGGCAATCATCCTGTTCGCAGTACTCATCCCGGATTCCCCGTGGCGCAACGAAGAAGGTGGCTTCCTGCCGAAGTCCCCGCTGCTGCAGTCGATCGTGTTCATCGTCTTCACCTACTTCATGGTCCTCGGCATCGTCTACGGCAAGGTCGCCGGCACGGTGAAGAACATCAAGGACGTCGTGGACATGATGACCAAGGCGATGGGCGACATGCTCGGCTTCCTGGTTCTCGCGTTCATCCTCGGCCAGTTCATTTCCCTGTTTAGTTGGTCCGGCATCGGCACCTTCTCCGCCGTCAAGGGCGCAGAGATGCTCGAGGCGGCCGGCATCACCGGCTTCGCGGCCATCCTCGCGTTCATCATCCTGGCGTCGTGCCTGAACCTGTTGGTTATTTCCGGCTCCGCGATGTGGACCCTGATGGCGGCCGTGTTCGTCCCAATGTTCGCCCTGATCGGCTTCGAGCCAGCCTTCACGCAGGCCGCGTTCCGTGTCGGCGATTCCGCCACCCAGATCATCACCCCGCTGAACCCGTACATCATCGTGATCCTGACGTTGCTTCGTCGATACGAGCCCAACGCGGGCCTGGGCACGCTGATGTCGCGCCTGATCGTGTTCGTGGTTCCGTTCTGGGTGTCCTGGGCTGCCCTGCTGTTCATCTGGTACATCTTCGACCTGCCACTCGGCCCCGGCGCTGCCATCTTCCTGTAGTGCCTACACTGGGCGAGCATGAGCATGCTTGCCCCACTTCTCGCCGCAGATCCCGCATCCCCGCGCTTCACTATTTACGACGATGCGCGGGGATTACGCATGGATTTCTCCGCCCAAACGCTGGACAACTGGGCCAGCAAAGTAGCCAACATGCTCGACGAGGAATTCGACCTCCCCCTCGACGCGAGCATCGTCATCGACCTGCCCGTCTCCTGGCAGGCTGCGGTGATTGCGGTTGGCACGTTCAACTCTTCGCGCGCTCCGCTCATCGACGACCACCCCACCGCCCCCGATATCGTCTTCACCACCCCGGAACGCGCCGAAAACTGGACCGACGCCACCGAGTGCGTCCTTGTCTCCGACGACCCGTTCGGCCGCGGCGTCGAGGAAGCCGGCGGCACCATTCCGCCCGGCACCGTGGACTTCGGCCCCACCGTGCGCTTCTACGGCGACGACTACTTCGGCAACAGCCCAGACCTGTCCACCTTCGCCCAGCCATGCGTTGAGGCCGAACGCTACCTCGCCCAAGATTGGCGTGGCACCGATGACTTCACGATGTCGGTGATGGTACCGCTGGCCGCTGGTGGATCCGTGGTCGTCGTCACGGGTTCGGTATCCGATGAACGGCTCCAGGAGATCTCCGCCGCTGAGAACGTCACGCGGCGTATCCAGTAGTCATAACTGTTACCCCTGCACTCCTGGGCTAAGCTGTGCCGGACACTACCCGCATTGATGAAGGGAATCCGGCATGTCCCGCACGCTGATCCGCCGCGCTGGTGCGCTGGCTCTCGCCCCCGCACTGACCGTCAGCCTCGCCACCGCAACTGTCGCCCCGGCCCAGGCTGAGACCACGGCTCAGACCGAAACCGAGAACACAAACAGCACCCCGAAAGACAAGAAGATGGCCACCGGCCCGGGTAGCTCCGAGTACACCCAGGACGAAGTGGATAACGCAGGGCGCTTCGTCGCGCTGCTGGTCGGTGCGGCTGCGATCATCGCCACCCTCGGCGCAGCAGGCCTGTACTTTGCTGGCCCACACTTCGGCATCAACCTGCCGGGCCTCCCCCGCTAGTCCCGGCGCCGCCGTGCTGGCCGACGCCGCCCGGCACGTGTTGCATGGCTCAGCGGCCGAAGAGGCGGCGGGCGAGTCGTCGCCAAGCAACGCGCGTGATGGAGTGCGGCACGGCGAACACTTCGCGCGCGTAGTTTTTCTTCCGCGAGGTTTCAGGCGTCGTCGCAGCGACCATGCGCACCGGGATGCCCAGGTGCCACGCCCACACGCGGGTACGGGGGACGTGGAAACCGCTGGTCACTACGGTGAGGTACGACGCGTCGGGGAACAGCGCGCGGGAACGTTCCAGGTTTTCGTTCGTGGACCGCGCATGCGGCTCGAGCACCACCGCCCCGGCAGGCACACCGTGGGCGGTGAGCCAGGCGGCCATGATGTCGGCCTCCCCGTCGCCGGACACCACGATCGGCGCCGGGGCCGCACGCCACACCTCGAGCGCCTTGTGCAGGCGGTGTTCGAGCATGCGAGAAGGGCGCCCGTCCACAATCCGGGCGCCCAACACAACGATTGGGTTACTCACCCATCAGGCGCTGACGCAACGCCTCGTCCTTGCGTTCCACCTCGGCTGCCATGCGCGCCTGGTAGTCCACCATCTTGCGCTGCACAGCCGGGTCGGCGGCACCCAGGATGCGGGCGGCGAGCAGGCCGGCGTTCTTTGCACCACCGATGGAGACCGTGGCCACCGGGACGCCACCGGGCATCTGCACGATGGACAGCAACGAATCCATGCCGTCGAGCGTGTCCAGCGCGCGCGGGATACCGATGACCGGCAGCGGCGTGGCCGCGGCGACCATGCCCGGCAGGTGTGCGGCACCGCCAGCGCAGGCGATGATCACCTGAAGGTCACGGGTATGTGCCTCCTTGGCGTAGGCGAGCATCTTGTCCGGGGTGCGGTGCGCGGAGACCACGCCGACCTCGAACGGGATGCCAAACTCGGCGAGTACCTCGGCGGCCGGGGCGACGGTGTCCCAGTCCGAGTCCGAGCCCATGATGATGCCAACTTGCGGCTGTGCCATCTGCTTAGTCCTTCCAGGTTGCGTGGATGATGTAGTGCGCGGCGTCCTCGGCAATCGCGAGTGCCTCCTCGACGGTATCGGCGCACACGTTGACGTGGCCCATCTTGCGGCCCGGTCGGTGGTCCTTGCCGTAGAGGTGCACCTTGGCCTGCGGGTACTTGCGCATCACCGCGACGACGCGCTCGGCCATCGGAGTGTCCGGATCCTCGTCGCCGCCAAGTGTGTTCACCATGACGGTCGCCGGCGCAAGCGTGTCCACGGCACCGAGCGGCCAGTCCAACACAGCACGGATGTGCTGCTCAAACTGGGAGGTCAGGCAGCCGTCCTGGGTCCAGTGGCCAGTGTTGTGCGGGCGCATGGCCAACTCGTTGACGGCCACCTCCGGGCCGTTCGGCCCCTCATACTCGAACAGTTCCACCGCCAGCACGCCGGTCACACCCAAGCCTTCGGCGACACGCACGGCGAGGTCTTCGCAATGCTTGGCCTGCTCGTCCGACATGTTCGGTGCGGGCGCGATGGCCACGCGGCAAATGCCGTCGTCCTGGCGCGACTCCACCACCGGCCACGCGCGTACATCGCCGGAGCGGTTGCGTGCCACCATGGCGGACAACTCACGCGTGAACGCGACCTTCTTCTCCGCCATCAGCGGCAGGTCACGGCCCAAAAGCTGCTCCACGAGTTCCGCGCATTCGCTTCTCGACGACGGGAACCACACCCCATGCCCGTCATACCCACCCCGCGTCGCCTTCAGACACACCTGACCGTCGGTCTCGTCCCAGAACGCTTCCGCGTCCGCGGCCGACGTGATCGCTGCGAACGGCGGCACCGGCAGGCCGGCCTCTGCAAGGCGGCGGCGCTGCTCGAGTTTGTCCTGGGCGTAGATGAGGGCTTCGGGGCGAGGTTCGACGGCCACGCCGTCGTCGATAAGCAACTGCGCGTACTCGTTTGGCACATGCTCGTGATCAAACGTGACCGCGTCAGCCCCCTCCACGATCGCGCGCAGATCCTCAAGATTGGTGTAGTCGCCGATTCGGACATCGCCGAAGACTTGCGCCGCCGACTTGTCCTTACTCGACGCGAGCACGCGAGTGTCCACGCCGAGCTCGATAGCTTCTGTTTGCATCATTCGTGCCAATTGGCCGTCGCCAAGCACGGCGACAACAGGCATCCCATACGCGTTACTCACGCCCCACACTGTAGTCGGCCAACCGACTAGCATCGCAGCCATGTCTGAAACCATCGCCCGCCACACCATTTTCCAAAACTCTCTGATGACCGCACTTCTCGACGGCATCTACGACGGCGAGCTCACCATCAGCGACATCCTGAGCAAAGGCAACTTCGGCCTCGGCACCTTCGACGCCCTCGACGGCGAAATGCTCATCCTCGACGGCGTATGCCACCAACTCACCTCCGACGGCAAAGCCCGCGTCGCTGACCTCGACCAACGCACCCCATTTACCGTGGTGACCAACTTCGTACCCCGCCTGCGTTTCGACGCTCCCGCCGGCATGGTCCGCGCCGAACTCGCCAAATTTATCGACGACGCCGAACCCAGCCACAACTTCTTCACCGCCGTCAAAATCACCGGCCGATTCAAAGAAGTCCGCGTGCGCACCGTGACCAAACAAGAAAAGCCCTATCCCCCAATGTCCGAGGCGGTCTCCGACGACGCCGAACACATCTTCACCGACGTCGAAGGCGTCATCGGCGGATTCCGCACCCCCATGTACGCCAAAGGCATCGGTGTGCCCGGCTGCCACGTGCATTTCATTGACGACGACCACACGCGCGGCGGCCACGTTCTCGACTACACCGTCGACGACGCCGTCATCGAACTGTGCCCCGGCACCGACATGGAACTGCACCTGCCCGTCACCGCCGAATTCCTCGGCGGGCACCTCTCGCCTGAGGACCTCGACGAGCAGCTCCACACCACGGAAGTCAAGGACTAGCCGCGCAGCTGCGCCTGCAGCACTTTCTCCACCGCGCGCGTCTTACCCACCCGGTCAAACCGCACCGGCTGGGCGTAGCCGTACAGCGCGATCCACAAGCCCCCGCGCTCCCGCCGCACCGAATGGATCTGGCGCAACGGGATCGAATCCACCGCGCCACGCCGCCCCCTTGCGAGGACGCGCTTGTCAGTGACCACGAAGCGCCTGCGTCGCGACGACACCAACGGCAACACAAACCGCCACAGCGCAAGAATCGCCCAGATCAGCACCACAATGTTGCGCATCCCCGGATCGATATGCGGGGTGACGTCCATCCAGCCGATCGCCATCCAGGCAACACCGGTGAGCGCCACCAACTCCAGCAACGGGAACGTCAACGAAGAAAGCGGCGCACACACATCGGCGAGGACAACCTCGTCCTCGCCGATACGAAACACCGCTTTGTTAGCCATGACCGGCTAGGTTACTGCACGCCTACTGGGTCGGGCGGAGGTGGTGGACATCGCCGACGGAGAACGCGGTGTCGTCGATAAGCACCTCGCCCTCATCATTAATGCCCGTGACCAGGCCGCGCACCGTCTCCTCCCCCTCGCGCAACTCCAAGCGAACCTGCTGGCCGATCGTGGAACAGACCTTGCGGTAATCCTCCAACAACTGCGGGTCGCGCTCCTGCCACTGCTTCAAACGACGGCCCATCGCGGCGAGGATGTCGGCGGCAAACTCGTCGAAATCCACGTCAATGCCCTCAAGGTTCAGGGCGGTGGCGGTCTCCACCGGCAGATCCTCCGGACGCATAGCGACGTTAATGCCGATGCCCACAATCACCCGCGGCATATCCAACGCCGAGAGGATGCCAGCGATCTTCTTGCCGCAAATCTGCACATCATTGGGCCACTTCAACTGCGCCTGCGGCACCACATCCGTCACCGCCACCCCCGGCGCGATAGACAGCAACCCGAACGGCGGCGGGGTATCGGTCACGTCGATGACCATGCTCATGGCCAACTGCGAGCCCTTCGGCGACACCCAATGGCGGCCCAAGCGGCCCTTGCCAGCGGTTTGCTCGTCTGCGATGAGCACCGTGCCCGGCGCGGAACCGTCCTTGAGCAGGTCCGCGTTCGTCGACCCGGTGGACTCGACCCACCGCACGTCAGGCCAGTATTCGGCCACCTTGTCCTGAATTGCCTGCACGTCCTTGACACTCATGGTCACGAGCGTAGTAGGCGGCGGGGTGTTGGGGTGGGAAGGTGGGGGCGCGCTCGCGGGCCCTCGCGAACCACGGCCCGTCGTCGAAAAACGTCGGGTAGCACGCTTCTCCGGAGAGGCATCCCATTTCTGAAAATCGGGTAGTAAGAGTCCTGAAAATCCGGTAGTAGTCCTTCTGAAAAACGGGTAGTAGGAACTATTCATGCTGGACAGC
This sequence comes from Corynebacterium sp. HMSC070H05, assembly GCF_001837615.1. NCBI lineage: Bacteria > Bacillati > Actinomycetota > Actinomycetes > Mycobacteriales > Corynebacteriaceae > Corynebacterium > Corynebacterium sp. HMSC070H05. The sequence goes on along the minus strand of NZ_KV833339.1, from coordinate 221,135 downwards.
ACCATGTTCTCTCTACTCTCGGGCGCTCTCCAACCACAAGCACATTCGGTATCGAGCAATTCGCCCGCGCGGTATCGCGGCGTGCTCTAGGCTCACACTTGTCATTGAGCAAACATGCTGGACTAGCGTTTTCAGCACCTCACGTCAAGGATTCCCACCATGCCCAAATTCGATTTTCGTCAGATCCAGCAAGCCCTCGGCGCTGTCCTCACGCTGATCACCCTGATCAGTGCGATTGCGGGGTTGTCTAATCAGCTCGGTCTTTCTACGTCGAGTGATTCGACCGGTTCGTCCGCTATCGGCAACTCAGCAGGTCTGGGCAATCGTGCTGTGAAGGTGACTCAGCAGGAGCTGATCGATGCGACCAACCGTTACCGCGCGAAGCATGGTGTGGCTCCGTTGGAGCCGCTGCCGGAGCTGAATGCGTTTGCTCAGGAATGGGCCGAAACGATGGCCAGCAGCCTCAACTATAAGCACCGTGCAGATATGACGGTGCCTTCCAGGCCCGAGCTCATGGTTGGCGAGAACATTTTGCGTTGCCAGACCACGTCGAATGCCGACGCGTTGTTGCAAATCTGGATCAATTCTCCTGGTCACAACGCAAACATGCTGAAACCGGATTACAAATACATCGGTGTTGGTATCGCTGATAATGGGACGAGTCGCTTCGCGGTGCAGAACTTCGCCTACTGAGTACACCCCAACCACGCGCCCCGGTTACACCTACGCTGCGAAACGTCTGGCGACGCGCCGTCGATAGGCAATGTGGCAGGAACAATCTCGGAATCTAGACTGGGGCGTTATGAGTTCATCTAAACCCGACATGACCACGACGGCTGGCCGCATTCAGGATCTGCGCAATCGCCTGGATGAGGCGCAGGCACCGGTCGGTCAGGACGCGATCGATGCTGTCCACGAGGCTGGCGGCACCACTGCTCGTGAGCGCGTGCTTTCGCTTCTCGACGACGGCACGTTCGTGGAGACCGACGCCCTGGCCAAGCACCGCGTCGAGGCATACAAGATGGACAAGTCCAAGCCTTCCACCGACGGTGTGATTACGGGCTACGGGCTGATCGACGGCCGTCGTGTCTGCGTCTTCTCCCAAGACCCGACGATTTTCGACGGCCAGGTCGGTGAGGTGTACTGCGAGAAGATCCTCAAGATCTACGACTTGGCAACCAAGACCGGCGTGCCGCTGATCGGTATTTATGACTCGACTGGCCCGCGTTGGAAAGAAGGTATTGTCACCGCGCATCTGCAGGCACAGATCCTGCGTGCGGCAACCCGTGCGTCGGGTTTGATTCCGCAGATCGCGGTCGTGGCCGGGGATGTCGCCTCGCTCGCTGCCACCACGGTCCCGATGGCGGACATCACCGTCATGGCCGAGGGCGCGTCCCTGCACGTGACCACGGCGGACATCGTGAGCAAGGTCTCCGACGCCGAAACGACTTCCGATGAGCTTGGCGGCACCGCCGTCCACGCCGCGGAGACTGGCCTGGCGCAGCTCGTCGCCGCGACCGATACGGAAGCGGTGGACCTGGCCCGTACCGTGGTCAGCTACCTGCCGCTGAATAACAAGGCCGCTTCCCCGCTGGGTGCCGACAACGCCGAGGCTTCCGCCGCTGAGGTCGACTTGGACGCCTTCATGCCTGACGACGACAACCAGCCCTACGACGTCACCGACATCCTGGCTTCGGTCACCGACGGCGACGTCCTGGAACTCTCCGCTGGCTTCGCAGGTTCCGTGGTCACCGGTTTTGCGCACGTGGGCGGGCGCGCGGTTGGTGTCGTCGCAACGCAGCCGAGTGTTTTGGCTGGCTGCCTGACCCGCGACGCCGCACGCAAGGCCGCACGCTTCATCCGCACCTGCGACGCGTTTAACCTGCCGATCGTGCAGTTCGTGGACTCCCCCGGCTTCCTCCCGTCGGTCGAGGAGGAGCGCTCCGGGTCCGCCGCAGCCGCCGCCGCACTCGCCTACGCGTTTGCAGAGGCCCAGGTGGGCACGATCACCGTGGTCACCCGCAAGGCGTTCGGTCCGTCGTACGCGCTGCTCGGCTCGAAGGGCCTGGGCGCGGACCTGGTGTTCGCGTGGCCGACCGCACAGATCGCACTGGCAGACGCCACCACCGCCGCCGAGGCGATCGGCACCGACGAGGAGCAGTACGCCGCGGACAACCTCAACCCGTACGTGGCTACCGAGCGCGGAATGGTCGACGCCGTCATCGAACCGTCCACCACCCGCGCCCGCGTCCTCGAGGGTCTGCGCCTGCTTGAGCGCAAGGTGACCTACCCGGCACAGAAGAAGCACGGCAACATCCCGCTGTAAGGAGGCTGACGTGGATATTCAGGTAGTTAAAGGCAACCCCACCGAGGCGGAACTGCAGGCGCTGACCGAGGTGTTGCTGCAGCTCCAGCGCGAACGCAAGCAGTCCGGGGTGCAGCCGGACGCCAACATGTGGGGTGCGTCCCACCCGGCGACTGCGTTTAATCCGCACGCGTTCGATTCGGCGGCGTATTTCTAATGCGGTTGGTGTTGGCGTCGCAGTCGCCGTCGCGACGCATGCTGCTCGAACAAGGCGGCGTCACCCCGGTGCTGCACCCCGCGCACATCGATGAGGATGCGGTGATCGCTGTACTTGGCGACGTCCCACCCGCCACCACCGTGGCCACCCTCGCCCGCGCAAAAGCCGAGACCGCAATTGCGGAATTCCCCGACGACGTTGTTGTTGGCTGCGACAGCATGCTGCTTCTCGACGACACCTTGCTGGGCAAACCCCACACCGTCGACGAAACTATCCGCCGGTGGAAAGCACAGCGCGGTAAGGAAGCGCACCTGCTCACGGGACACGCGGTGTGGTTCGGCGGCGAATGGGTCGTCGATACCATCACCACCGCAATCCGCTTCGGTGACGTGTCCGATGCCGACATCGAGGCCTACGCCCGCTCCGGTCAGCCACTGGAGTGCGCCGGCGCGTTCACACTCGAGGCGCTCGGCTCCTGGTTCATCGACTCCATCGACGGCGACCCCACCAGCGTCATCGGCCTATCCATGCCGCTGCTTCGCCGCTGCCTGTACCGATTCGGACTGGACGCCTCCGACTTCTGGACCGCGTAGCGCACGTTGTGGGTAGCCTGGCCATCATGGAAATCAACGACATGCTCGCACCGAAGCCCATCGAACTTCCCGCAGACCCGGCCACCGGCAAGGACCTCCTTGCCGACGACACCGCGCTCGCCCACCCCGATTCCCCCGCCGTCTGGGCCACCCGCGCCGAGCGTGAACTCGAATCCGGCGACAAACTCATCGCTTACGCCTACGCCCGCACCGGCTACCACCGCTCCCTGGACCGCCTGCGCGCCAACGGTTGGAAGGGCTGGGGTCCGGTCCCGGCGTCCCACGAGCCGAACCGCGGTGTGCTCAAAGCCATCGCGATGCTCGCGCTGACCTCCAAGGCGATTGGCGACGACGCCGAGTACGACCGCTGCCGCCAAATGCTCTCCGATGCCGACCCGGCTAGCGTAAAGGAGCTGCTGGGGTAGGCGTCAAAAGCAGATCGTCTAGCTGCCTGTGAGGGGGCACTAGACGATCACGAGTCCCCGGATGCATTTCCCCAGGTGATATTGAAAACAGATATCAATAAAATGCGGATCGTCTAGCAGCTCCGAAATGCAACTAGACGATTCGTATTCCCGGTCGGCGAAAACCGGGTCACGACAGACAAGAAGCCCCGGCACGGGATTTTCGGGCCGGGGCGTTGGTGTCGTCGAAAAGCCAGCGCTTACGCGTGCTTCGCCTCCACGCGCTTGATGGCCTCCTCGGCCACCATCTCCTGGATGCCCATGTCGAGCTCCGAGGTGAAGCCGACGCAGGAGCAGTTGATCTCGCCGAGGACGTAGGTGTCCTCCCCGGTCTCGTCGTCATCGGCAAGCATGAAGTCCGCGGTCCAGATCAGCGGAATGTTGTCGCCACCGAGGTTCTCGGCGATGACCGGGCGGGCCTCGGCGAACATGTCGACGAGCTCCTGCCACTCCTCCGGCTTCTGGTAGGTGTACTTCGCGCCGGAGAACAAGGTTGCGGAGAACGCGTCGCCGCCCTCAGCCGGCTTCTTGTGCACAACGAACACCGGGTGCGGGCCGACCAGCAGAATGCGGATCTCACCCTCGACGATGCGCGGCATGAAGCGCATGTCCACGAGCATGCCGTTGTCGCCTTCGATGTACTGGTCACAGAAGTCCATGAACTCGCCGAGCTCGCGCTCCTCAGTGTGGTTGTCCACGGCCTCGGTGCACTTGAGCTTGGTGTCCAGCGGCAGGGCGGTGCCCGGTTCGACGGAGTCGGCCAGGGCTTCGTCGGCAAGGCGCACGCGCCAGATGCCGGAGCCGGTGGAGCCGCGGTTCTGCTTGAGCACGCGCTCGCCGTAGGACAGGGAAGTCGGGAAGGTGTTGTGGAAGTCCTCAACCTCGTAGTACGCGGCGGTATCTTCCGGCACAAGGTCGGTCTTGTTCAGCTTCACCAGGGCATCCTTCGCACCGTAGGAGATCATCTCCTGCGGGGTGGACATGCCGACCAGGCCGGCCTCGGACAGGCGGGTAAGCAGGTCAAAGTAGCCCTTTTCGCCGCCCGGGATGTTGCCCGGGTTCACACGCGAGATGTAGCCGTCGAAGTTCTCGGAGACGTACGTGAACAGGTCGTCGGCCCACTCCGGACGAAAGTAGACAACCTCTGCGTGCCAGCCCTTTTCCTTGATGGCGTTGACAATGGGCATGGTGTCCTTGCGGTGGCCGTCAATGTACTTGTCGGAGCCGCCCTCAACCTCGAAGACAACAATCGCCTTGTGCACGGTGATCCCTTTCATGATGTTGTCCCGCAGCGTGTGAATGCGGTCAGCGCATGCATCGGCGGGGTAGGTAAAAACTCGCGAAACATCTCAGCCGTAGCCGTCGTGTTCCGTCTCTGACTCTATCGGCTTAAAGCGACCCACACAGGGCGGCAGAATTGATAGTGTGCAAGTTCACACCTGTTGTGGCGAGGCGAGGTTTCTCGCCGATTCCGGCCGGGATTTGCTGGTACTACCTGTATCCTTGTCGGTGATTGTTCACTCGCCTATTCCGGCGGGGGCCGCAGAGACGAAAGGCAGCTGACGTGGGTATCGAACTCGACGACAATCCCCAGTTCAAGGACTACGCACATCCTGAGAAGTTTGTCACCGCCGCGTGGCTTTCGGCGCGGCTCGGCGTGGATGGTCTGAAGGTTGTCGAAAGTGATGAGGATGCGTTCCTCTACGACATCGGCCACATTCCGGGCGCGGTGCGCATTGACTGGAAGAGCGATCTTAACGACGAGCTCAACCGCGACTTCATCGACGGCGAAGCCTTTGCCAAACTCATGCGATCCCGCGGCATCAGCCGCGACGACACGGTGGTGGTCTACGGCGACCACGCCAACTGGTGGGCTGCCTACACCGCCTGGGTGTTCGAGCTGTTCGGCCACCCCGACGTGCGCTTGCTCGATGGCGGACGCGACGCGTGGATGGGTGAGGAGCGCGACACGTCCTTCGTCGTTCCCTCCTACCCCGAGTCTGACTACCCCGTGGTGGAGCGCAAGGACACCGCAGTTCGCACCTTCGCCTCCGAGCTGCTGGATAATCCGCCGGAGCAGCTTATCGACGCCCGCCCAGCCCCCGCTTACCGCGGCGACGGCACCGCCCCTGTGCAACCCCAAGTACCGACGCTGCGCCAGGGCCACATTCCGGGCGCGTTTAGCGTCCCGTGGGGCCGTTCCGTGCACCCGAACGCGCGCTTCCGCCCGTTGGAGGACATCCGCGAGATCTACAAGGATTTCGATCCGAAGAAGCGCACAGTGGTGTACTGCCAGTTGGGCGAAAGCGCGTCGCACACCTGGTACGTCCTGAACAATATTCTCGGTTTCGAGGACGTTGCGCTGTACGACGGTTCCTGGGCCGAGTGGGGCAACATGGTCCGCGTCCCCGTGGCTAAAGGGGATTCCCGTGGTGGGGCTGTAACATAGAACGACATTTGTCCGATTTTCTGACGGTTCGTATTTCCGATTGAAGGACGGGATTGCTTCGTGTCCACCACCGCACCGAATACTGATCTGCCCCGCAGCCTGAGCAAGGTGCTCGTCGCTAATCGCGGCGAGATTGCCGTGCGCGTCATCCGCGCGTGCCAGGACGAAGGTGTTGCGTCGGTCGCGGTGTATGCAGACCCTGATGTCGATGCGCCGTTCGTCGCTCTTGCCGACGAAGCCTTCGCCCTCGGCGGTACCACCGCCGCCGAGTCTTACCTGGACATGGACAAGGTCATCGACGCCGCGCAGAAGTCCGGCGCCGACGCTATCCACCCGGGCTACGGCTTCCTCTCGGAGAACGCCGAGTTCGCGCAGAAGGTCATCGACGCTGGCCTGACCTGGATCGGCCCGTCGCCGGAGGCCATCGCGGCACTCGGTGACAAGGTCACCGCCCGCCACATCGCTGAAGCCGCCGACGCCCCCATGGCGCCCGGCACTAAGGACCCCGTGGCCAACGCTGACGAGGTCGTTGCGTTTGCCGACGAGCACGGCCTGCCCGTTGCCATCAAGGCAGCTTTCGGCGGTGGCGGTCGCGGCATGAAGGTCGCCTACACCCGCGAAGAGATTCCGGAACTGTTTGAGTCCGCCACCCGCGAAGCCACCGCAGCGTTCGGTCGTGGCGAGTGCTTCGTGGAGCGCTACCTGGACAAGGCCCGCCACGTTGAAGCGCAGGTGTTGGCTGATCAGCACGGCAACGTTGTCGTCGTCGGTACGCGCGATTGCTCCTTGCAGCGTCGCTTCCAAAAACTTGTCGAAGAAGCCCCAGCGCCCTTCCTCACCGACGAGCAGCGCGAGCGCATCCATTCCTCTGCCAAGGCCATCTGCCGCGAAGCAGGTTACTACGGCGCCGGCACCGTGGAGTACCTCGTGGGCTCTGACGGGCTGATCTCGTTTTTGGAGGTCAACACCCGCCTGCAGGTCGAACACCCCGTCACCGAGGTCACCGCCGGCATCGACCTCGTGCGCGAGCAGTTCCGTATCGCCCGCGGCGAGGAACTGCAGCTGACCGAAGACCCGGCTCCGCGTGGCCACGCTATTGAGTTCCGCATCAACGGCGAAGACGCCGCCGCAAACTTCATGCCGGCACCGGGCACCGTCGTTGCATACGCTGAGCCCACCGGCCCCGGAGTGCGTGTCGATTCCGGCGTGCGCGCAGGCTCCGTCATCGGCGGCCAGTTCGACTCCATGCTGGCGAAACTGATCGTCTACGGCGCCACCCGCCAAGAGGCCATCCAGCGTGCCCGCCGCGCACTCGGCGAATACGTGGTCACCGGCTTCCCCACCGTCATCCTCTTCCACCAGGCCATCCTGGATAACCCGGCATTCGTCGGCACCGAAGACGGCTTCGACGTGTACACCCGCTGGATCGAGGAAGAGTGGGACGGCGAACTGCCCGCGTCCAGCGCCGATGCATCTGGTGACGACGCCGACACCGACCTGCCGACCCGTCGCACCTTTGCCGTTGAAATTGACGGCCGCCGCGTCGAAGTCGCCCTACCCGAGGAACTCGTCGCCGCAGGCCCCGCCAAGCGCAAGCCGAAGAAGCGCCGCGCAGGCAAGGCTGCTGTCTCCGGTGACGCCGTCGCCTCCCCCATGCAGGGTTCCGTGATCAAAGTCAACGTCTCCGAAGGCGACGAGGTTGCTGAAGGCGACGTCCTGCTGGTCCTCGAGGCCATGAAGATGGAGAACCCGGTCAAGGCACACAAGGCCGGCACCGTCACGGGCCTCGCCGCCGAGGCTGGCGGCCAGGTGTCCAAGGGCGCCGTGCTTATGGAGCTGAAGTAGCTGGTTGCTTCGGTGGCGCTTGTCCCACCCATTGCCCTGACAGATTTTGCAGAATCTGTCAGGGCTTTTCTTTACGACGCTACGACCAGGCGTTCTATACCCCTTCAAAGGTCGACTGACAGATTTTGCAGAATCTGTCAGCGCAGGCCTATGGAAACCGCGAACTGCTCCAGCACAGGTCCGATAAACGGCACGAGGAAGCCCAACACAACGGCGACCGCCACAACAATCGTGGCGATGGCCTCCGGAGAAGCGCTCGAGCCAGAGTGAGCCACATTGGTCGCGGGCGACTCGGGGGTCTCGGCGTCGTGGGTAACGGGCGTACCAATCGGTTTCGTGGCGCTGATCAGCTCGATCTCCTGCGCCTCCGATACGCCTGGCCCGTTGAGCGGCTTCGAAGCACGGTTCAAGGAGGCCGACTCGCTTTTCCGGTTCGACACGGTGCTCACACCCGAGTAGACCGCCACCAGTCCCCTACCGGGCGCCCAGACGGGTGCGCCGGAGTCGCCCTTCACGCCAGCGCCGCCGTCCCAGTAGACGTTGTTACCCAGCCGGTCAACGAAGGTGCCGCACCGCTTCTCCCCTGCACTGAGCAGGCAGATCTCGTCGTTGGGGTGAAGATCCTCGAGGTCCACCACGGCGTCGGTGGTGATGGTGTTCGCACCCAGTTGGACACCGTCGTCCCAACGGATGATCCCCCAGTCGTTGCCGGTCGCAGACCTACCGAATGCAGTGGAGGGGTAGAACGTTCCGCTTGCCTGGCCCACAGCAGCGCGGCTGCCGTGTTCGCCACAGTGCCCGGCGGTGTAACTGATCCGTTGGTCGGGGTCGTTGAACCCGATGGTGCACATGCCCTTATCGACGACGACCACACGAGCTCCCTGCTCCACCACCGGAACCGCGGCGTTTGCGATTGGGGTGAGGGCAAGGGCGGTTGCGGTGGTCGTCGAGAGGCATATGCGGCGGAGCATGGAAAAAGATTAACGTGGTGGGCATGGATTACACACCTGAGTTCGAACTACGTGAAGCAACTGAATCCGACCGCACGTACCTGCGCCGCCTGAACTTTCTCACCGACGTGTTCGGGGATGAGCACGGCGAGATCGGACCAGATGAACGTGCAGGCTCCGACAATTACGTCGGCCAATGGGACCCAGAAACCGAAGGCGGCATCCTTGCATTCGACCAGTTCCGTGTGCCAGCGGGCGGTGTCTGGCTGCGCTACTGGCCCACGCCCGAACTGGGTTGGGCCAACCTCGGGAAGGATATTCCGGAGATCGCAATTGCGGTGGAGCGACGCTACGCCGGCCACCGACTCGCCGTCCGACTCCTTGCAGCTGCAGTTGAGTTGGCAGCAAAGCAAGGCGCGTCGAAGGTAGCGCTGTGGGTGGACCCGAACAACGACCGCGCACGCCACCGCTACGAGTCTTTCGGATTCAAAAACGTCGACGGCCACGACAATGTCATGGCCGTCGACGTCGATGACTTCACCGCTTAGGCCACGTTTCGCCTAGGCGGCGCGCCTGCTGGGGGACCACCTCCACCGATAGAGCTCAAAATTTGAGCCCCATTCCTAAGCCTCCAGCAGCCTTTCCCCACGATCAAGCCAGTTAAGCGCAAAGGACTTAATGGCGTCGTGCCACTCAACCTCGTACTGCCGCGACGGCAAGAACGTGCCCACCTCGCGGTATCCGCCAACGGTTTTCACCTCCACGCGGCTGCCAGGCCGGCCACAGTGGGCGGCGGTGTAGCCCGCCCAGAATCCCTTACGAGGCGTCCACGTAGCCCAGCGTGCACTCGGAGACCCCGCCAAAGCGCACCACGTCGCCTTGGGTGACCGTAATGGTTGGGCGGCGGCACTCAGGCGGCGCGGCGGCCAGACAGACGGCACCAGCGGCGGCTGTGGCGGCTCTGGCGCTGTGGGCGCATGCGGGAAAGGTTACCGTGCGTGACTTAAGTGCATGAGTACGGTGGCACCCATGGAGTTCACCTTCCACCGCGCCACAGAATCGGACCGCACCTACTTGCGCCGTCTGAACTTCCTCGCGGACATCTACGGTGACGAATCCAAGGAGGTGCGCCCGGAGCAGTTACCGGACGTGGAACGCTACGTCGACGAGTGGGACCCGCAACGCGACGGCGGGGTCATCGCCTTCGACCAATTCCGCATTCCCGCAGGCGGAGTGTGGTTGCGGTATTGGACGTCGCCTGACCAGGGCTATGCGAACCTCTCGCCCGGCACTCCAGAAATCGCCATCGCCATTGAGAACCGATATGCGGGCCACCGTTTGGGCGAAGCCTTGCTCCGTGAGGTCGTAGACCTCGCCCGGGAGCAGGGTGCTACACAAGTGGCGCTCTTTGTCGCAGAAGACAACCCCCGCGCCCGCCACCGCTATGAAGCGTTCGGCTTCAGCGATGTCGCGGTACCCGGGGGTGTGATGGTCTACCAGCTCTAATCTGCCCTCTCTGCGACGCGCCCTTCCCACCGCGGGATCATGAGGGGGCTGCCGGATTCCGGATCTTGGATGATACTGGCCTCGACGCCGAAAACGTCACGAACCAACTCCTCGGTGATCACGTCGGCGGGCGCGCCGGTGGCCACGACTTCCCCGTCTTTCATCGCGATGATGTTATCCGCGTAGCGCGCCGCTTGGTTGAGATCGTGCAGCACCGCCACCAGGGTGAGGTGGTCGCGCTTGTTCAGCTCGCGGCACAGTTCAAGAAGTTCGATCTGGTAGCGCACATCCAGAAACGTGGTCGGCTCGTCGAGGAGCAGGATCGGAGTCTCCTGCGCAAGAGCGACAGCCATCCAAACACGTTGGCGCTGCCCGCCGGAAAGCTCGTCGACGAAGCGACCGCTGAGCTCGCGCACGTTGGTCGCGTCCATTGCCCCTCCCACGGCACGCTCGTCTTCTGGCGACCAAGGTTTGAAAAGACCCTGGTGGGGATACCGTCCGCGTGAGACGAGATCGATGACACGGATGCCCTCCGGTGCGACCGGCCCCTGGGGAAGCAGGCCGACTTGCTTAGCAACGTGTTTGGTGGGCTGTTCGTGCAGAGACTTGCCGTCGAGAAGCGTCGCCCCTGAAACCGGCGTAATGAGCCGCGTAAGGGACTTCAGCAGCGTCGATTTGCCGCACCCGTTCGGCCCCACAATGACTGTGAACATGCGATCCGGAATCTCGACTGTGACATCGTCGCAGATGATCGCTTCGTCGGAGTACGCCAACTTCGCGTGTTCGGTGCGCAGACGTGCCATTTACTTCCGTCCTTCCTGAATCAGCAGCCAGAGGAAATAGATACCGCCGATGGAGACGGTGACAATGCCTACTGGCAGTGGCGAAGTGGGGTGAATGCGCTGTGCGACAGTGTCTGCGAGCACGAGCAGCAACGCGCCGGTCGCGGCAGTAGGCATCAGCGCCAGCCCGTCGGCGCGCACAAGTCGGCGCGCGATCTGCGGGGCGGCGAGCGCGATGAATGAGATCGGTCCAACGGTGGCGGTGGCTAGTGCGGTCAAGCCAATCCCGGTGATGATCGCGGCGACTTGCACTGCACGCACGTTTTGCCCAAGAGCGGTGGCGAACGGGATGCCGATCTGTGTAAGGCGCATCGGGCGAGCCAACAACGCCGTCACCGCAATGAACACCACCGTGCCCGATGCTGCGAACCCGAGGGTTTTCCAGCTGGTGCCAGCAAGGTTGCCCGCACCCCACAAGCTCGCCATGATCGCGTCCTCGACCGTCGCCGTGAGCAGCAGCCATGTGTTCACCGCGGCCAGCATCGCACTGACACCGATCCCGACGATGATGAGCCGCACTCCCCGAGCATGGCCGTCTTTCGACGCTAGGAAAAACACCGTTACAGCCGTGAGCAAGCCGCCCGCGAGCGCACCGAGCAGGGTGGCCGTGGAACCGCCGCGGAGCACCAGCATAGCGATGAGAGCCCCGGTATAGGAGCCGGTTTGAAAACCGATCACATCCGGCGAACCGAGCGGATTATTGGTGAGGTTTTGAAACAACGCGCCCGACAGAGCGAGCGCAGCACCGAGCACCAGCGCCATCAGCACGCGCGGAGCACGCCACTCCACCACGACCATGTGGGTGAAGTCGTCCCCGCGGCCCAGCACAGCATCGAATACTTGGCCCGCGGTCATCGATGCAGAACCGGTGAAAAGCGCGAAGACGCCGCAAGCAGCCGCCAGCGCGACGAGAACGGCGGTGACTACCACTGCACGCACATCGGTGACGAAGATCGGGCGCTCGCGCGGGCCGATCCCTACCATCGGTCGGCCGAAATCCAGGCGTTGCGTCGTCACAGTTCTGTCACCCGGAACTGGCGCACCATGTAGATAAGGAGGGGCGCGCCGATGAAGGGCGTGACCACCCCTACAGGCATCTCGCCCTGCACAATCACGCGGCCGACCACGTCAGCGAAACCCATGATGGCGGGTGCCAAAATGATCGAGTACGCCATGATCCATCCCTGGTGCGGGCCCACGATCATCCGGCTTAGGTGCGGGGCCAACAACCCGAGGAAAGAAATTGGTCCTGCCACCGCAGTGCCGCCGCCAGCGAGGAGCGCAATAGCGATCAGTGCGACGAGACGAACGCGGTTCGGGTTCGCTCCCATCGCCACGGCAGCGGCCTCGCCCAGCGCGAGCACATCAAGCGACTTCGATAGTGCGAGCGCGAGCACGAGCCCGATCAGAATGAAGGGCACGATCGCGAGCGTATTGTCCAGAGCCTGGTTGGCCGTGGTGCCAGCGGACCAGCCGCGCATCTTCTTCAGAACGTCGGAGTTGGTGAGCAGAACCGCTGAAGTGAACCCGCCGAGGACGGCACCGAGTGCGACGCCGGACAGTGTCATCCGGATCGGGTTGCCTCGCATCGGCCCAGCATTTCCGATGAGGAATACAGCGAACGATGTAACGGTCGCACCTGTGAATGCCAACCACATGTATTGGTTGATGTCGGTGAGACCGAAGTAGGCGATGCCTACCACCACCGCCAGAGAAGCGCCGGCATTGACGCCGAGGATTCCGGGGTCTGTCAGGGGGTTTCTGGTCACTGCCTGCATCAAGCCGCCCGCGACACCGAACGCGGCCCCTGCCACCAAAATCAGCACGGTGCGCGGCACCCGCGACTGCCACACCACCTGCGACACCGGGTCGGCCGGATCGGGCGAACGGAGGAAATGCCACAGCTCGCTGAGCGTAATCTCGCGCGCACCGACGGTAAGGCTGAGCACGAGCGAGACCGCGAGCAACGCGATGAGCACCCATGCGCCGACAACTCGGTACGCGAGCGGGTGGGGCTGTGGCGGTGCTAGCTGGGCTTCCGTTTCGGTGGGCGCAGGCGCTGTGGTGATCGTCATGGTTCGCGGTGGGCGGGTCGAGGGCTTAGGAGACCTTGTTGAAGCCCTGGACCTTTGTGGCGAGTCCGTCCAACCAGTCGGCGTAGTGGCGCGAGGTCAGCGCACCCTTTGAGTTCCAGGCGTAGAGCTGACCAGCCTGGACCGACGGCAGCGAGTCCCACATTTCGGCGGTGAAGGGGTCAGCTTCGTCGTAGTCCTCGACGAGCATGACATCGGTGGGGTATTTCGAGGCTTCCTCCCAGGCGATCCACGCCCACGGGCTGCCCTCGTGACCCTCGGTCGGGCCAGCGAGGGTCGCGCCGAGCGACTTCAGCAGATCCGCATGGGGGCCGTTCGCGCTGGTGTAGAGCATCTCCTTGGTGGGGCTCGACAGCATGAAGCTCAAGTCTTCGCCAGCAATGGCATCGGAGAAGTTCTGCTTCGCAGCCGCGTAGTCTTGGTCTGCCTTAGTGATGTGCGAGGCGGTGACATCGGCGCCGAGGAACTCGGCGAGCTCGCGGACGTTGGCGATGCCCTCGTCCACGGTGTCGCCGCCGGGCAGCGGCACGAACTGGGCGACGCGAGTGAGTTGGGAGTTCACATCCTCTTTGAACCATTGCCAACCGTCTGCTGTGCCGAAGCCAATGATCGCGTCCGGTTTGAGCTGTGCGAGTTTCTCCAAGTCAATCTCGCCGTCGGTGCCGATCTGCTCAATCCCGGTGGTGTCCGCCCCACCCATCACGGTCGGGTCGTCGCACTGGTAACCGAAGATGGCGTTCGGCTTGATGCCGTACTCATCGAGGGTGGAGTAGGCGTAGCAGTCCATGACGATGTTCTTGGGCTGCTCGGCGAACTCGATTTTCAGGCCGTCAATGCTCGGGTGGTTAAACACCAGCGCACCGGATGCCTGGGCATTGCTCGAAGCGGACGCGGAGGAGGATGTCGCGGCGTCCGAGGCAGACACGGTGGAAGTTGCAGTGGAAGTTGAGGCGGAGTTGGAAGGAGATGAGCTGCAGCCTGTGAGAGCGAGGCCAACAGCAAAGGTGAGCACTGCACCGAGTTTCGCGCGCATGCGGGATCCCTTTCAGTCGAAATGTGGCCTGAGCAGAAAGCCAGGCGAACACTTAGCAAAGGCAAACCTAACAGATGGTCTGGGTTAGGTAAAGCAGCCCTTACCATCTCGCGAGGAAGTTACCCCCGCGCCTGTCCTCGAATCCAGAACGCGCTGAATGTGACATTTTTGGGATCAATCCCCCACTCTTGCACGGCGAATCGTCGCACCCCCGCTGCGAGGTCTCGTTCGCCGCAACACCAGACACTCTCCGGGCGCTCGTGAGAGCGAAGCTCGGAGACAACTGCCTCCAGCAACCTGTCCTGCTGGGCGGTGACCAGGGCCAGTGACCTCACGCGGGATTGCCAGCGCTCAACCAGCCCAGGCTCGAATTCGTCGTTCGTGGTGGCGGCGAACACGACATCTGCCGCAGCCAGCTCAGCAGGGTGGAATTGCTCGAGGAATTCAAGAATTGCTGCGACTGAAGGCGCTGCAGTGGGGTCGGCGACCAGCAGCTGCGATGTGCCTGGCTTTGGCTCGCGCCGGAACCACAGCCCGTTCGCGGGGTAGATTCCGCAGGTGTCCCCAGGCGCGACGCGCAGCGCCCAACGCAACGCGGGCCCGATGTCGGTGTCCGAGGCATCCGAAACACCGTGTGTGACCAATAGGAAGCTCAGGGTGCCAGCAGCTCGGTCGAGACTTCGAACTGTGTACCACCGAAGGTCGGGTCGCACGGCATCCGGAAGCGCGGCAAGTTGGGCTCGTAGATTGCTTACCCGAGTTGTCGTTAATGGGACATAGTCCTTGCCAGGCCCCGGCATGAGGAGGCCGAAGAACTCGTCTGGGCCTACCAATTGGTGGTCGCGCAATTCAGGCGCAACCACGGAGATCTCAAGGAGGTCGGGGGCAACCCGTTCAACATTGGCGACGGTGACTGTGAGTGCATCGCTTTTCTCGCGCTGAGGCCAGTCCGTGAGCTGAATGTCCGAAAAGTTGTTAGAACCGAAAACCATGAAAGGTAGTTTAGGCTTACCTACATCATTGTGCCGAGACGCCCAGCCGCCAAAACGCCGAAAGCGCCGGCACTCCGGGTGGAGGTCGGCGCTTTGGACGTCGTCAGGCGAAAAGCTCTTAAGCGATAACCACCACGAGGTCGCCGCCTTCCACCTTGGTCGGCTTGGTCAGCGCGATGCGCTCGATCACGCCCGACTTCGGTGCGGAGATCGCGGCCTCCATCTTCATAGCCTCGATGGTTGCGACCGGGTCGCCTTCCTTGACCTCGTCGCCTTCCTTCACCGTGACGGTGACGGCACCAGCGAACGGTGCGGCAACGTGGCCCGGGTTGGACGCGTCGGCCTTCTCCACCTCAGCAACGGTGGACTCGACGTTCTCGTCGCGGACGGCAACCGGCCGGACCTGGCCGTTGACGGTCAGGATGACCTGGCGCATGCCCTTCTCATCCGGCTCGCCGACAGCGTCGAGGCTGACCACCAGCGGCGGACGGTTTTCGTCGATCTCGCCGTAGTAGATCATGGTCTCCACGCCCTCTTCAAGGCCGTAGAAGAAGGTCTTGTCACCCAACTGGTCGGTGATGCCGTAGGTGCGCAGGTGCTCCTGGTACTCGGCGTACTGCTTCGGGAATAGCAGCTGATCCAGCGCCGCACGACGCACACTGTGGTCGTCGGACTGCAGATCCGGCTCGAGCTCTGCCGGCACCTGGACGGTGTGGTCGACCTCGGAGCGGTTCTCCAGTGCCTTGTCGCGCAGCAGCGGCCAGCCACCCGGAGGGGTACCCAGCTCGCCCTGCAGGAAGCCGATGACAGATTCCGGAATGTCGTACTTGCGCGGGTTCTCTGCGAACTCCTGCGGGCTGACACCCTGGCCGACGAGCTGCAGGGCCAGGTCGCCAACCACCTTGGAGGACGGGGTGACCTTCGTCGGGCGACCGAGGATCTCGTTCACGCCTGCGTAGTAGTCCTCGATGAGCTCGAAGCGATCCTCCAGACCAAGGGCCTTCGCCTGGGTGCGCAGGTTGGAGAGCTGACCGCCCGGAATCTCGTGCTTGTACACACGGCCGGTCGGGCCCGGAATGCCGGACTCGAACGGTGCGTACACCTGGCGCACGGCTTCCCAGTACGGCTCCATATCGAAGACGGCCTGCAGGTCGATGCCGGTGTCGCGCTCGGTGTTCTCAAACGCTGCGACGAGGGCGGACATCGACGGCTGGGAGGTGGTGCCTGCCAGCGGAGCGGATGCAACGTCGACGATGTCGGCACCGGCGTTGGCAGCCGCAAGGTAGGTCGAGAGCTGACCGCCCGCAGTGTCGTGGGTGTGGACGTGCACCGGCAGGTCGAAGCGCTCACGCAGCGCCTTCACCAGCTTGGCGGCTGCTGCCGGACGCATCAGGCCAGCCATGTCCTTAATCGCCAGGACGTGGGCGCCAGCCTCGACGATCTCCTCGGCGAGCTTCAGGTAGTAGTCCAGCGTGTACAGATCCTCATTCGGATCCATCAGGTTGCCGGAGTACGCCATCGCAACCTCGGCGACGGTGGTGTTGGTTTCCAGCACTGCGTCGATCGCCGGGCGCATCTGGGAGACGTCATTCAGCGCGTCGAAGATTCGGAAGATGTCAATACCGGACGAGGCTGCTTCCTGGACGAACGCCTTGGTCACGTTGTCCGGGTACGGGGTGTAGCCAACAGTGTTGCGGCCACGCAGCAGCATCTGAATGTTGACGTTCGGCATCGCCTCGCGCAGCTCGTCGAGACGCATCCACGGCGACTCGTGGAGGAAGCGCATGCCCACATCGAAGGTAGCGCCGCCCCATGCCTCAACGGAGGTCAACTCCGGGGTCAGGTGACCCACATGCTTCGCGGCAGCCACAAGGGTGTTGGTGCGAATACGGGTTGCCAAAAGTGACTGGTGAGCGTCACGGAACGTGGTCTCGGTGACACCCAGAGCGGTCTGCTTGCGGATCTTCTCAGCCCACTTTGTCGGGCCGAGCTCAAGCAGGTCGTCGCGGGAACCACGCGGCAGATCGCCGTACTTGGATTCCGGCAGCTTCTTCGACGGCTGAATGTTCGTCGGGCGAGCACCGTTTGGCTGGTTCACCGTAACGGATGCCAGGTAATCGAGGATCTTGCCGGCATCGTCAGCCGCGGCCGGAGCCTCGAGCAGGTGCGGGTGGTCCGCGATGAAGCCGGTGTTGATGCGCTCGTTGCGGAACTCGTCCTCGCTGAGCAGGGCGCGCAGGAAGCCGATGTTCGTGGACAGGCCCGTAATGGAGAACTCGTTCAGGGCGCGCAGGGCACGGTCGACGGCGACCTGGAAGTTGCGGCCACGGCAGGTCATCTTGACCAGCAGGGAGTCGAAGTTCGGGGTGATGGTGGTACCGACGGCCACGGAGCCGTCGAGACGCACACCTGCACCACCCGGGGAGCGGTAGCCGGTGACCACGCCGGAGTCCGGTCGGAAGCCGTTGGCCGGGTCCTCGGTGGTGATGCGGCACTGCAGGGCTGCGCCGTTGACCTCGATGAGGTCCTGGGTGAGGTGGATGTCCTCCAGCTTCGCGCCGGCGGCGATGTACATCTGGTTCTTTACGATGTCGATGCCGGTGACTTCCTCGGTCACCGTGTGCTCGACCTGCACGCGCGGGTTCATCTCGATGAAGACGTGGTTGCCGGACTCGTCGACAAGAAACTCGACCGTACCTGCGCCCTCGTAGTTGATTTCCTTACAGAACGCCACAGCGTCGGCACAGATCTTCTGGCGCTGCTCTTCCGTGATGTGCTGCGCCGGAGCGATCTCAACAACCTTCTGGTGGCGGCGCTGCACGGAGCAGTCACGCTCAAACAGGTGCACCACGTTGCCGTAAGAGTCAGCCATGATCTGCACCTCAATGTGCTGCGGGCGGATCACGGCGCGCTCGATGTAGACGTTCGGGTCACCGAAGGCTGCCTCAGCCTCGCGGGATGCCTCGGCTGCGAGACGCTCAACGTCCTCGATCTTCTCAATGAAACGCATGCCGCGTCCGCCGCCACCGGCGACAGCCTTCACAAACACCGGGAACTCGAAGTCCTTGGCAAACTCTGCCAGCTGCTTCGGGTCGGACGACGGCTCAGAGTCCTTCAGCACCGGCAGGCCGGCACGCTCAGCGGCCTGGACAGCGGCGGACTTGTCGCCCGTCAGGTCCAGCGTCTCCGGGGTCGGGCCGATGAACTTAATGCCGTTGTCGCGGCAGGCACGAGCCAGGTCAGCACGCTCGGAGAGGAAGCCGTAGCCCGGGTAGACGGCATCTGCGCCAGTTTGCTTCGCGGCACGGATGATTTCGTCGATGTTCAGGTACGCCTTGACCGGCTGGCCGGCCTCGCCGATCTGGACTGCCTCGTCCGCGAACGGACGGTGGAACGAGTTACGGTCCTCGCGGGGGTAGACCGCGACGGTCTTCGCGCCAGTTTCAAAGGCTGCACGGAAGGCACGAACGGCGATCTCACCGCGGTTAGCTACCAGGATTTTCTTGAATGCTGGCAGGTCATTAAGCGGGAGGTTATCCGGGTTCATTTGGTTCCTTTCCTCAAGGAAAGATCGAAGTCATACTGCAACGGGTAGTTTAGTACAGGTCACACTTTTCTTGGGTCGTTTTCGCCAACGAATGTGACACGTTTGCACCCTAACGCGGGGGTGCAAAAACGCGGGCGCCGCGTTGCGACGACCCGCGTTTCGGGGGTGATCCGCTTACGCCTTGACGTGGCGCTCCTCCGGGCCGTTGTAGGCCGAGAGTGGACGGATCAGGGAGTTGTTCTCAAACTGCTCGATGATGTGAGCGGTCCAGCCGGTAATGCGGGACATCACGAACAGCGGGGTGAAGAACTCGATGTCGAAGCCCAGGATGTAGTAGGCCGGGCCGGACGGGAAGTCCAGGTTCGGACGGATCTTGATCGAGGTGTTGTCGTGCATGGTCTTGGCCATGATGTCGTACATCTCGACCCACTTCTGAGCGTCCTTCTCCGGATGCTCCGCAGCGAGCTTCTTAAAGGCGGCTTCCATCGTCGGCACGCGCGAGTCGCCCTTCTTGTACACGCGGTGGCCGAAGCCCATGACGAGCTCCTTGTTCTTGAGCTTGTCCAGGCACCACTGCTCTGCCTTGGCCGGGTCGCCGATTTCGGTCATGTGGTGCATGACGAACTCGTTGGCGCCACCGTGCAGCGGGCCCTTCAGGGCACCGATTGCGCCGGTGATTGCGGACCAGCCGTCGGACATCGTCGAGGCAATCGTGCGGGCCGTGAAGGTGGAGGCGTTGAAGGAGTGCTCGGCGTAGAGGATCATCGTCTTCTCAAACGCCTCGATGTCGGACGGGATGTTGGCCGGGGACTTCTCATCGTCACCGAAAACCATCCAGAGGAAGTTTTCGGAGAAGCCCTTCTCCTTGCTCGGGGCGATGTACTCCTTGCCCTGGCGGCGACGGATGTCGGTTGCGACAATCGTCGGCAGCTTGGCCAGCAGCTTGCGGCCGATGCCACGCAGGTGATCGGAATCCGGGGTGAACTTCTCCGGATCCTCTGCACCCAGGTAGGACACTGCGGTACGCAGCACGTCCATCGGGTGGCAGTCCTTCGGCATGAAGTTGATGATCTGGATCAGTTCTTCATCGATGTCGCGGTTTTCCATGCAGCCACCGCGGAACTCTGCAAACTGCTCCTCGGTCGGCAGTTCGCCGTTCCACAGCAGGTATGCCACTTCCTCGAAGGTGCAATGCTCTGCCAGTTCCTGGACCGGGTAACCGCGGTACAGCAGCGAGTTGGTCTCCGGGTTGACCTTGGACACTGCGGTGTAGTCAGCGACAACGCCGTTGAGGCCCTTACGAATTTCCTGCTCAGTCATGATGATTCACTCCTTCTTGGTGGTGGTGTTGGTGGTGGCGGCCTACTGCTCAAAGGTGGAGCTGTAGGTGTCTTTCGAGTAGGTGAAGACGGATTGGTCGAACTGGTTGTATTCGTCGTAGCGCACCAGTTCGTAGAGGCGGGCGCGGTGCTGCATCTTGTCCAGCCACGGCACCTGGGTGCCGGTTTCTGCGATGTCGCGCAGCATTGCTTCGGTCTGGCCCATGGCGATACGGAAGGTGGTCACCGGCCAGATCACGGCGTTGTAGCCGAGGTTTTCCAGCTGCTGGGCGCTGAGCAGGTCGGTCTTGCCAAACTCGGTCATGTTGGCCAGAAGCGGCGTGTCCACGGCGGCGCGGAACTTGGCAAAGTCTTCCTCCGAGTACAGCGCTTCGGTGAAGATGAGGTCCGCACCTGCGTCGGCGTATGCCTTCGCACGCTCGATGGCCTCGTCGATGCCTTCGATGCCGGCGGCGTCGGTGCGGGCACAGATGACAAAGTCGTCGTCCTGGCGCTCGCGCACCGCTGCGGTGATGCGGCGGATCATCAGGTCGCGTGGCACAACTTCCTTGCCGTCGAGGTGGCCGCAGCGCTTCGGGTTGACCTGGTCTTCCAGGTGGAGGCCAGCCAGGCCTGCCGCTTCAAACTCGGCGACGGTGCGGGCTGCGGACATCGGCTCGCCGAAGCCGGTGTCGGCGTCGATGAGCACCGGCAGGTTGGTGGCGCGGGCGATCTGGCCGCCGCGGTTTGCAACCTCGGAAAGCGTGGTCAGGCCGATGTCCGGCAGGCCCAGGTCGTTGGCTACCACGGCGCCGGAGACGTACACGCCGGAGAAGGATCCGATGTCCTCGATCAGGCGCGCGGTCAGCGGGTTGAAGGCGCCGGGCAGTGTGGTGATTTTTTCGTCGACAAGCGATGCTCGCAGTGCTTTGCGACGCTCGTTCGGGGTTGTGTCAGGCTTGAACATTAGAAGATGCCTCCCGGGATCTCCTCTGCAGCGGCGCGGGTTGCGTCGTTGACGCGGATGTTAAGTTCGGTCAGGTCAGTGAGGTTTTCCAGATCCTGCACGGCGGCGAGGAAGCGGTCCTGCTCGTCCTTATCGACGATGCCCTCAGCCAGGGTGCGGAACTTCTGGATGTAGTTCTCACGCTCGAACGGACGAGCACCGTACGGGTGGGCGTCGGCGACAGCCATCTCATCCTCGATGACGGTGCCGTCGTTGAAGGTGATGACAGCCTTGGCACCGAATGCCTTCTCGTCCGGATCCTGCGAGTGGTAGCGACGGGTCCACTCCGGGTCCTCCACCGTGGACACCTTGTGCCACAGCTCGACGGTCTCCGGACGGTTTGCACGCTCCGGGGTGTAGGAGTCGACGTGGTGCCAGCCGCCGTCCTCAAGGGCGACAGCGAACATGTACATGATCGAGTGGTCCAGGGTCTCGCGGGATGCCTTCGGATCCATCTTCTGCGGGTCGTTTGCGCCGGTGCCGATGACGTAGTGGGTGTGGTGCGAGGTGTGCAGCACGATGGATTCGATCTCGGCGGTGGTCTTGCCTGCGTCTGCGATGGTCTGCTTCATGCGACGAGCCAGGTCAATCGGAGCCTGTGCCTGGTACTCGGCGGAGTGCTCCTTGGTGTAGGTGTCCAGGATCGCGCGCTTCGGCTCGCCGTCTGCCGGCAGCGGGACGGTGTAGGTGCGCTCCGGGGAGTGCAGCATCCATGCAATGAAGCCGTCTTCGCCTTCCCAGATCGGGGCCGGTGCGCCCTCGCCGCGCATGGCGCGGTCCACCGCTTCGATGGCCATCTTGCCGGCGAATGCCGGGGCGGATGCCTTCCAGGAGGAGATCAGGCCCTTGCGGGACTGGCGGGTTGCGGTGGTGGTGTGCAGCGCCTGGCCGATTGCCTGGTAGATGGTGTCCACGTCCAGGTTGAGCATGGTGCCGATGCCAGCTGCGGCCGAGGGGCCAAGGTGTGCAACGTGGTCGATCTTCCACTCGTGCAGGCAGATGCCCTTGACCAGGTTGACCTGGATTTCGTAGCCGGTGGCGATGCCGCGGATCAGCGCCTTACCGTCGAGGCCCTTGTGCTGTGCAACAGCGAGGATCGGCGGGATGTTGTCGCCCGGGTGGGAGTATTCGGCTGCCAGGAAGGTGTCGTGGAAGTCGAGCTCGCGCACGGCGGTGCCGTTTGCGAAAGCGACCCATTCTGCGGAGTAGGTGCCGTCTTCGCCGAAGACGAGTGCACCCTTGTTGTCTGCCGGGTGTGCCTTGGCCATTGCGCGGGCGACGGCGACCGGGCGGCGGTTATAGGAGGCAACAGCGACAGAAGCGTTGTCGATGATGCGGTTGATGATCATTTCGCGGGTATCTTCCGGCACTTCAACCGGGTCGGCCGCGACCTTGGCAATCTTGTAGGCCAGATGCTCTTCAATCGGGAAGTCTTCTGCGGACTTATGGGTACGTACCTCGTGTTGGATCATTCTTCGGCTCCTTCTGGCAATCGAGATGATGATGCACCTCATATTAGGAGCGAAAGTGTGTTGCGCATCATAGTGGAAGTTGCGTATTCTTGCGTCCTGAAACTGACAGACTTTCAAAGTGTTGCAAATCACCAGGCCAAGCGGCTGAGAAGGAGCAAAATCAACGATGGCAAAGCTGTACGCGGGGGGTCAGATCCGCACACTGCGCACCGCTCGCAACCTCACTCAAGCCGATGCGGCGGTCCTCGTCGGTATCTCGCCGAGCTATCTCAACCAGTTGGAAAACGATCAGCGCCCTCTCACGGCGACGGTGTTGTTGCAGTTAACGTCCGCCTTCGGGGTGGATGCTTCCTTCTTCTCCGGCGACGCCGAACGCGAAACCGCAGCCGCCCTTTCGGAACTGCTCCCCGGCATCGCGCAGCACGAGCTGGAGGAATTCGCCCGCCACTTCCCTACCCTTGCGGAGCGTGTCCGAACCATCCCCGAGCGCCTCAACGAGCAAGCCCCCAACCCCTACGAGTACGCACGCAGCTTTTTCCAGGAACACAGCAACTACTTCCACTCCCTGGATTCAGCGGCCGAAACGCTTGCGGAGCATCTTGGTGGCCGCCAGTTGCGCCTGACCCGTCTTGCGTCGGTCCTCGACCGCGACTTCGGCTACACCGTGCGCTTCAACCAGCCTGTGGAGTCGGGTCGCTCCGACATCGACACCACCACCCGCGAGATCCGCCTGCGCTCCGGCTTGAGCGAAGCGCAACAGTGCTTCGAGCTGTCCTACCGCTACAGCAATCTCGCCCACGGCGACGTGATATCAGAGCTCATTGCGCGTATCGACGACACCCCGGCCCGCAACGTCACCACCCACGGCTTAGCCCAGTACTTCGCGGCCGCCGTGACCATGCCCTACTCCGAGATCCTGCAGGCTGCCCACGAGACGCGCTACGACATCGATGTCATCTCGGCCCGCTTCGGCACCGGATTCGAATCCACCTGCCAACGCCTCGGCACACTGCAGCGCCCCGGCGCGCAGGCTGTGCCGTTTGTATTTATGCGCACCGACCGCGCAGGAAATGTGTCCAAGCGCCAGGCCACCACGTCGTTCCGCTTCGCCGTCTCCGGCGATACCTGCCCGCTATGGGTGGTGCACCGTGCGTTTGAAACCCCAAACCGTGTGACCAGGCAGGTCTCCACCACCCCGGACGGGCGCACACAGATGTGGGTTGCGCGCATGGTGCAAGGCCCAGCAGTCGGCTTTGGTCAGCCCCGGCGCGAGCACGCCGTAGCGCTTGGCTGCGACGCCGCATACGCACCCCAACTGGTGTACGCCGACGGCCTTGATCTGGCCCCGGCGTCAGCTACCCCGATTGGTCCGGGGTGCGCGACGTGTCCGCGCACCCGCTGCCCCCAACGTGCGTTTCCGGCTAGTCCAGATCCGACTTTGTAATCAGGCGGCGCGCCGCCTCGGTAATCGAACCTGACAGCGACGGGTACACCGCCATCGAGTTAGCCAGCTGGGTGACGGTGAGGCTGTTGGTTACCGCGATGGTCAGCGACAAGATCAGCTCGGATGCAGTCGGCGCGACGATCACACCGCCGATGACCTGGCCGGAGCCCTTGCGGGCGAAAATCTTCACAAACCCGTACTGCAGGGAACGCATCTTGGCGCGCGGGTTCGTCGACAAGGGCAGCTTGTAGATGTCTGCCTCAACCTTGCCGTCGCGGATCTCCTGCTCGGTGACACCCACGGCAGCGATCTCCGGACGGGTGAACACGGCGTTGCCAACCGTCTTCAGGCGGATCGGGCTGACACCGTCGCCCATCGCGTGGTCAACGGCAGTGCGGCCCTGCTGCGCCGCAACCGACGCCAGCGGCATGAGGTCCGTGCAGTCGCCCGCAGCGTAAATGCCGGCGACGTTAGTGCGCGAGACGCGGTCCACATGAATGTGGCCGGACGGGGTGGTCTCCACCTTTGCAGCCTCAAGGTTCAGATCCGCCGTATTCGGAACAGAACCGATGGACATCATCACGTGCGAACCCTCAATGGCGCGGCCATCAGTGGTGTGCACGACCACAGCGTCACCCGTGTTTTCCACACGCTCCACACGCGCGTCCTTCTCCAACTGCACGCCGCGATCCGCCAGGACCTTCTCCAAGACATCGGCAGCGTCGGCGTCGTCGTGAGGCAAAATGCGATCGCGGGAAGCAACCATGGTCACCTTCACGCCCAGCTCCGCAAACGCAGAGACAAACTCCGCACCAGTCACGCCAGAACCAACCACAATGAGGTGGGTCGGCAGCTCCTGCAGGTCATACATCTGACGCCAGTTCAGGATGCGCTCGCCGTCCGGCTCCGCCCCCTTGAGCACACGCGGGCTCGCACCCGTGCACACAAGCACCATGTCGCAGCTGACGTGCTCAGTCTCACCAGACTCGGTGACAATCTCAATGTCATGCGTAGTGTGACCGACCTGCTTATCAGAGAAGCGCGCACGCCCCTTGACCAGGCGCACACCCTTGCGCTCAAGCTGCTCGCGGATGTCACTGGACTGCTCCGCCGCCAACTGCTTCACACGCTCATTCAGCGCCAGCAGCGACAGCTTCGCGTCACCCAACGTGTGGTTGAGCCCCATATCGTCCGCGCGGCGCAAGTCCGTCTTAATGTTCGCGCCCGCAATGAAGCTTTTCGACGGCACAACGTCCTTACGGATCGCCGAGCCGCCAGCCCCAGAATCTTCCACCAACGTGATGTCTGCGCCGCGTTTCGACGCGAGCAGCGCGGCCTCGTATCCGCCGGGGCCTCCACCCATGATGACAATCTTCTTGGACAAAACGGCTCTCCTCAAAGTTTCAGACTTGACGTGACAGGTTAAACAACGTCACAGTCTACCCGGAGCCGGAGAAACCTCACCCACCCGGAAGTACTGCTCCACAATCGCACCGAACAAACGAACCCCAACCCCAATCGCCCGCTCATCAACATTCAGGTTCCCCTGGTGCAGATCCTGTGGCTCACCCTCACCGTTCCACGCACCCAAGCGCATCATCGCGCCGGGTACGTGCTCGAGGTACCACGAAAAGTCCTCCCCACCGCTGGATTGCGGGGCGGAGACAACACTGTGCGGGTCCACGGACCGGGCGGCTTGGACGGCCAGGGCGGTGGCGGCGTCGTCGTTAAGCACGGGCGGCACACCGCGGATGTAATCCAGGTGGTACGTGCAACCGGTCGGCGCAACGACAAGGTCGATCAGGTCCGTAATCAAGTCCTCGATCTCACGCCACGTCGTAATATCCGCCGTGCGCAACGTGCCTTCCAAAACACCCACTTTCGGAATCGCATTCGCCGCATCACCCGCATTGACGTGGCCAAACACCAACACAGTGCCTGTGCGCGGATCCACCCGGCGCGACAATAACGCCGGCAACTGAGTAATCAGCGCACCGATTGCGTACACCACATCGGCGGTCAACTGCGGGCGCGACGTATGTCCGCCGGGGCCCTGGACCTCGATACGAATCACGTCAGACGCCGAGGTGATCGCACCGGTGCGCACGCCGATCTCCCCAACACGGATATGCGGCTCGGCATGCACCGCATAAATCGCGGAAACATTTTCCAACCCGCCCCACTTGACTACGTCCAGCGCGCCGCCACCCATAACTTCTTCCGCAGGCTGGAAGATCACGCGAACACCCTGCTCAAGCTCGATCGTGGACAACGCACACGCAAGGCCCAGAGCAACCGTCGTATGCACATCATGGCCACACGAGTGCGACACGCCCGGGTTCACCGACGCGAACGGCAAACCGGTTTGCTCCGGCACACGCAGCGCATCGATGTCTGCGCGAAATGCCAAGCGCTTGCCTTCGGTAGGACCAAGGTCCACATACAACCCGGTGCCCGGGAAACGCACCGGCTTCAGACCATGTTCCTCCAGTACGTTGACCAAAAACTCGGTAGTTTCCACTTCCTCGTTGGATAGCTCCGGGTGTGAGTGAATGTGCCGACGCCACCCCACGACCTTGTCCTGGTTTTGATCAAACCAAGCCGCCACGGCTGTAGCGATTCCGGCGTTACTCACGCGTCCTCCCTTAAGGTCGTCCTGTACAGCGGGTACAAGCAAGTGCATATGTTGCACAGAGTCTACGCCGGGGTCGTCGCCACGCTAGAAGCGCACTGCTTTTTCGGTACTGCGTTTTCAGTGCAGTGCTGAATCTGTTCAGCAACGCTAAACACTGGTGTTCCCCTCGGTGCGCCGGGTTGAAGATAGGCGGTGGAAAACCGGGCAGTGTCGTACGGACTGCGGGGCCACTGGAACATGATCGCCTCCACTTTGGCGTCAGGGCCTTGGAGCACGTAGGCATCGTCGACATCATCAAGACTGCCCGGCAACAGCATCGCAGGTGGCACGTGCAGCGCACGAGCGATGCGGTAGAGAGTGCTTAAGGTTGGGTCGGCAGCCCGCTCGTTGTAGTCGTTGCGCTCAATGTTGGACACAAGCGAGCGCGACACTCCAGCGAGTTCCGCAAGGCGCGTTTGGCTCAACCCCCGCATGATGCGCAGCGCGCGAATACGTTCTCCCAAGCCCAGCGCGTAGCTGGCCCAGTGCGAGTCCGGTAGCAATTCCCCCATGACAGCTCTCCCCCTGGCTGTGTCGTTGTGCTGTTGTGCCGTTGTGCTCACAATGTAGCGCAGCGCAAGTGTGCACGCCACGGTTATTTTCGGTTCCGTGGCGCGTAGACCTTGCGCTGCGCTTGTACTGTGCGCGCGTTATGCGCGTTAGAGGTCGATGTTGCGCGGACCGTAGAGACGATCACCGGCATCGCCCAAGCCAGGCACGATGTAGGCGTCCTCGTTCAGCGACGGATCGATCGTTGCGGTGACCAGGCGGACAGGCCCGCCGTGAGCCTTGAGCGCATCCACGCCCGGCTGTGCACTGACCATGCAGATGCAGGTGATGTCGTCCGCACCGCGGCCAACAAGCAGATCGATGGCGTGGATGAGCGAGCCGCCGGTTGCCAGCATCGGGTCCACCAGGAACACAGGCTGTCCAGACAGTTCGTCGGGCAGTGCTTCGAGGTACGGCACCGGTTCGTGGGTTTTCTCGTCGCGAGCCAAGCCGATGAAGCCCACCTGGGCGTCCGGGATCATCGACAGTGCTGGGTCGATCATGCCCAGACCGGCTCGGATGATCGGGACGATGATCGGCGGGGTGGCCAGCCGCGTGCCTTGAGCGACCGCAACTGGGGTTTCGGTGTCGAACTGCTCGACTTTCAAATCACGCGCCGCCTCGTAGATCAGCATTGCGCCGAGGTCGGCCAACGCCGCACGAAAAGCTGCGTTGTCGCTGCGCTTGTCGCGCATAATGGTCAGCCGCGAAGCAGCCAGCGGGTGGTTAATAACCGTGATGTCCATGCCGCCCATGCTAATTCACCGAAGTTTTTTCTCCTACGAGGGAACCGGCGTGGGGTTTTCGCCGTCCAATGTGCATGACTGTCTTTCAATTTGATTCCGCATCCGTGTTTTCCATGACCGATTCTCTACGCAACGACGCAGCCTCGCTGCGCGCCCTCAACCATGTGCCAGTGCCCGATGTGTGGCCATTGAGCGAATTCCACAACGCAGTGTCCACCGCTATCGAGCAAGCGAACAGTGACGCCACTTTGCTTCGCGACGAAGCCCGGCGCATCGCCGCAACCATGGACCTCACCGTTGATGCTGCGTGCGCCGTCGATACCGCCACCTGCCACAAGTTTGGAGCGACACTATGAACCCCACCCTTAGCACCATGCTCGACGCGCTTTCCTCGCTAGGCGGGCCGCCATCAGTGACAAACAACCGCCACCTGAACTTCTCGTTAGATATCGGTACTGCTGCGGCACAGATTTTGTCCATGGCAGACATCATCGATTTTCCGACCCTTCCGGGCTATCGCATGCCGGACTTCAAGGACTTCGGTCCGCTCGCACAGGTTGCTAACGCGAGCGGAGAAACCAGGCTGCAGGCTGCATCCGACCTGGCGGCCTACCGTGCAGATATCAGTGACGCAGTCCTGCGCGGGTCAGTCCGCGCTTCGGCCGCGGTCGCCGAGCTTGTCTCTATTGCAATCGGTCTCATGCGCAACGCCGCGGCAGCGCCCGCGCTTGCGGCGACACCAATCGGCCCAATTGGTGCAGCGGCGTTTGTAGCGGCTCAAGTCTGTCAGGCGCTCGATGCTGCGATGGCGGCTTTGCAGAGCTTGGAGAAGGACCTGGGCACCCTTGCGACGAAACTGGGTGCGTCGACCGCTGCGGCGGCCGCCCGTGTCATGCCGGGTCCGGGCGCGCTCGGTGAGGCAGCGAACGCAGAGTTGCAGCGCCTATCGGCCTCGGTGCCATCATCCCCGCGCCAGCTTGTGGCCGCGGCGCTGCCGACTGCACCGAAACCCGCAGCCACGGTCCCCGCGCCTGCTCCGCCTGAGGTCACGCCAATGTCTGCTCCTCCACCGGAGCCCACGCCAGCACCGGCACAGGGTGGTTCACCAGTCGGCGCAGCCGCAGTGGCCGCAGCGAAAAGCCAACTGGGCACGCCATATGTCTGGGGAGGGTCGAGCCCTGGTGGCTTCGACTGCTCCGGGCTGACATCTTGGGCATACAGCCAGGCAGGGATGGAGATTCCTCGCGTTGCGGCCGACCAGACGGTTGGCAGGCAGGTGTCCTACGAGGAACTGCAGCCGGGCGATCTTGTGCTCTGGTCGGGCCACGCCGCAATGTACGCAGGCGACGGCATGATGATTGAGGCCGGCGACCCGGTACAGATGAACCCGGTGCGCACCGAGAACATCGGAATGCCGTTCTACGGGTTCTGGCGGCCAACCGGTTAATCTGCTGGCTGTGAGTTGAGTAGACTCTCACCCCATGAGTACCCGCGCGATCCTTCCCGTGAAACTGTCCCTGACCGAGGGCGATTTTTACACCCTGTGGGCCCCAACCTGGAAAGAGAAGGGCACGCAGTGGCAGGCCTTTCTTGGCGACGACCAATCGGTCCTCGCCTTCAACTCCCCCGAGGAGCTTCTGGCCTACCTCAACACCAACCCGTCGCATGACCTGAGTGACCACCCAAAGTGGGAGGCGTTTAACACTCAGGGCGACGACCGCGTCGTGCCGGGTGACAAGCAGTACTACGACATCATTGGCGCCCCGAACTTCCTAGCGGGCCGTCCGAGCCACGAGAACGTCTCGTCGCTGGCACGCGTCTTCCAGGTGTCGCGTTCGCTGGCCGAGGTGGCCAGCGCTGAGCATGCGCAGATCTTCTTCGCCTCCCACTCCATTTTGGGCAACGTCAACCGTGGCGCGGACCACTACGCGGGCGAGAACGGCATGTCTGAATGGTCAGGTGTGGGCCGCGTTGTGCTGACCAATTGGAAGCAGGTTGTGGAGTCGCTGGATGAGGTGGTGCGTGTCGTCGATACGCAAGATCTCGACGCGAACGAGGTTGCCGCAGCAGCCACCGCAATCGCCGCCGCGAAGGAAGCACGCGCAGCGGCTGAGGAGCAGCGCCGCGCCGACGAGCAGGCACAGGCCGCCGCGCAGGACCCGTACGATTCCTCCGTTTGGGGCCTTGCTGGCATCGACCCGGTGAAGGTTTCCATCCAGGGCCAGAGCGTGTACACGCTGCGCACGTACCTGAACGGCGCGCCGGTGTTCTTGGGTAAGTACGGCGAGATCATCACCTTCCCGTCCACGAAGCACCTCGGCCGCTGGATTTTGGAAAACGACGACCACGACCTCGCAGGCGTGTCCACTTGGCAGGACATCCTCAACGCGGCAAACGCTGGTGATCTCAAGGTGGAGGTTCACCCGGACAACTCCTACTCGTTTAACGGCATCGCCGCCGACATTGCCAAGGGCACCGACGCGGTAGACACCAAGCAGATGGCCAAGGCCTACGAACTGCTCGCGGACGCCGCCGACTGGGCGAAGGACGATTCGCTGAACTCCCTGCTGCTGGCCAACCCGCGCATGCAGGATTACCTGGCGTACATGCTTGGCTCCACCCGCGCCGCCGGTTACGTTCCGTCCGCACCGTTCACCGATAAGGCAGAAGCGTGGACCGAGATGGAAAACCAGCTGATCAAGCGCTTCTCCAAGTTCTAAGACCTGAGGTTTAGAATGGTCGGCTATGGCAGTGGACCAGGTCGACCCCCTCATCAACGCCATCTATCACTGGATGGACATCTCCGGCGTGCTCCTCATGGGTGTCATTGGCGGCACCCTGGCACGCCAACTCGGCTACGACATCGTGGGGTTTTTCTTCATCGCGATGCTTTCCGCACTCGGCGGAGGCATGTTGCGCGACGTGCTGATCAACGAGGGCACCGTCGCAGCAATGAGCCAGCCTGAGTACCTGATCCTTGCGTTTACCGGCGCGTTGATCGCCAGGTTCACCTACTTCAAGGGCCGCGCATGGGAATTTTTGCAATCGCATGGCGACGCGTTGGTCTCCGCATTGTGGGCGTCCACGGGTGCGTCGAAAGCAATCCAGTACGGGCTTCCGGTTGTGCCCACCATCATGATGGGTGTCTTCACCGCGACCGGCGGCGGCATGATCCGCGACGTGGTCACCGGGCAAGAACCGTCAGTGTTTGGCGGTAACCAACCCACCGTGCTGCCGGCAGTGGCGTGTGCAGTGATCACGCTGATCGGCAACGCCACTGGCTACCTCGCCTGGGGCATGATTCTCGGACCTGTTGCCAGTTTCGCCCTGTTCCTGTTCGGCTACTACGGCAACTGGCGCATTTCCACCGACTCGGAGTTCGCTCCGGTAAATACCACTGTGAACGCGACGGCGACGCAGGTAGCCACGCTTGCGCGCAAGGCTGAGAACAAATCACGCGCGGTGGCCCGCGAGTTGGAGCCAACCCGTGTGCGCTCCTGGCGCCACCGCCAGATGGAGAAGGCGTTGCAGCGTCGCATCGATGCGGAGATCCGCAAGGGCAAGCGCCCGGCGCAGGCGATGAGCGATGCGGATGATTTCCTCACCGAGTTCACCACCCAGTTCCCCGCTATTGATGCGGAGATGCTCGCAGAAGCCACGGGAATTGACACCCCTGTTGAAGACGAGGGGCTCCTCGACGGCATCGGCATGGATCTCTCCGGCGATTCCTACGATGACCAGGTAGAACCAGATCCGGAGGAAACTGAGGCGATGCATGCTGACATGCTCGATATCATTCTTTCCGATGAGAAACTTACCGACGAGCTCATCGACCGCCTCGTCACCCGCTACAAACAGAAGGGGTCCTAAATGATCAAGCGCACGTTGGCAGCAGTTCCGGTGGTGTGTTTGAGCATGGGGCTGTGCTTGACAGCGAACGCGCAAGACGCCGAAACCCCCGCCCCAACCGATGCCATCGAGCCGGCCGCCCCCACCACCGGCTACTACGACGACACCGGCAACTGGGTCCCACCCAAGCGCGACAAAGCACCCGATACCGATAACTGCCCGCAGGCAACCTGGCCGCCGGAGCCTGTCTCCACCTCAGAACGGGCCACAAGCACGCCGGACGCGTTGCCGGTGACCTACGACGGGCCGTGTGGGGTCAGCGTCGCCGACGGTTACGAGGTTCCGCAGGACGTGCTCGCATCCGCGTGGCTGGTGGCTGACCTGGATTCCGGCGACGTGGTGGCGATGAAGGATCCGCACGGACGATACCGTCCGGCATCGATCATCAAAGTGCTGTTGGCATTGGCGGCGATCGACGAACTGCCGCTAGACCAGAAAGTGCCGGTATCCGCCGAGTCCGCGGGCCAGGAAGGCTCCGCCGCAGGCATCGGCGAGGGCGGCGACTACACCGTCAACGACCTGCTCCACGGTCTGCTGTTGGCCTCTGGCAACGATTGCGCCCACGCGCTCGCCCAGGCGCTCGGCGGCAACGAGATGACGCTTTTGAAGATCAACGAAATGGCCAAAACACTCGGCATGACCGATACCCGCGCCACCTCTTACTCCGGCCTGGACAGCGCCGGCATGTCCACCTCCGCGTGGGATATGGGCCTGGCGTACAAAGCGGCATTTGCGAACCCCACGTTCGCGGACATCGTCGCCACCGAGTCCTACACGTTCCCCGGCTTCGACGACTTACCAGCGTTTGAACTGTGGAATGACAACAAGCTCTACCTCAACGACCCTGACGGCATCGGTGGAAAAACCGGCTACACCGACGACGCCAACCACACCTTCGTCGGTGCGGTCAACCACGATGGCCGCCGCCTCGTCGCCGTCGTCCTCGACACCACTGCCCACGAACACCGCGCCTGGGAACAGGCGCAGATGCTGCTGCATGCGGCGTATGGGGTGGAGGGTGTCGTCGCAAAGCTAGCGCCCCCAGAGACCAACACCCCTGAAACGACGAAGGCCGCCCCCTCCCCCACGCCCGAAGAGAACTCCGGTATGGAAGAGGAGACGGCCTGGAACCGTTGGTGGTCCTACCTTGTCGTTGCGGGCGTTGTGGCCCTCGCGTTGCTTGCCGCTGTGGTTAGTCTCGCGTCAGCACGGAAGCGAGGCCAACGCCGATAGCGCCAAGCGCGGCACCGACGCCAAGCGCCTTGCCGGTAGACGCCGACTTATCGGTGTTACGCACCGCACCTGCACGGATATTGATCACGGCCGGCTCCGGAACCTCCGCCGGGGCTGCGTCCAGGGACTCCTGCGTCGTCGCAGTCCATGCTGCAACGTAGAGCACCACGCGCCAGATCAGGTACAGCACAACCATGAGGGTGATGATCGGGCCGAAGATCGCACCCGCCGGGTTACCGGTAGCGGAAGAGATCACCAGGCCTGCGAACTGCTGCAAGATGGCAAAGATAACCGCGCCGAGCAGCGCACCCTTCAGACCTGATTTCACCGGCACCTTCGTGCGCGGCATGTACATGTTCACCCACAGCATGACCAAGAAGCTGGCCAGCACACTGACCAGGAATCCAACGACCCACACCACGAGGCGCGCGCCCGGGAAATCACCGATGCCAAGGCGCTCCATTGCGGTGCTGGTCCAGCCGGACACGCCAACCGCGGTCACGCCTGCAGCCACCACGAACAGGACAATGAGCACGATCAGGCCCAGCAGGTCCGCCAACTTCTTGGTGACAAAGTTGCCGCCTTCGTTCGCATCCACCTTCCACATTGCGGACACGCCCACGCGCAGGTTGTTCATCCACCCCAGGCCGGACCACAGAGTGGTTAGCAAACCGATACCGGCAACGGCACCGCGCTGATCAATAGCAGCATTGACCAGTTCATTGAGCATGTCGCCCAGATCGCCGTCGACCGAGGAGGTGATTTGGTTTTCGATCTCCTGGATCAAATCCGGCCGAGCGCTCAGGAAGAAACCGAGGCCGGCGAAGATCAGCATGAGCAGCGGAAACAGCGACAGCACCGAGAAGTACGTAATGCCACCGGCAAGCTGGTTACCGCCTTCTGAACCGAAGCGCTCGTTCATCCGCAGCACGTGAGCCGCAGCGGGCGCCTTCTCCTCTACTTTCGCCTCTAGGCCTTCTTGCTGTTGCTTCGAGGCGCGCTCGATTCCTTGTTCGTCGGTGTACGCCTTACGCGGCGATGTCGAGGTTGCCATCGACGGACGTCCCTTCTAAACGGATGTGCTTTACCGAACACATCGTAGAGGAGCCTGCGAAACGGCGTAGCGGGGGCGGAGGCAGTAGCAGACTCCTCACACCTTGCGCCAGTTCAGTAGCCACTGTACAGTTCAGCGCATGCTGACCATTGCTTCACGCCTCGACGTCATGAACCGGCTCGGCCGGGCCATGGCGGATCCGACGCGTTCCAGAATCCTGATGACACTACTCGACGGCCCGAGCTACCCGGCCGTGCTTTCGCGCGACCTGGATCTGACCCGCTCGAACGTCTCGAACCACCTGACCTGCTTGCGCGACTGCGGCATCGTCGTCGCCGAGCCGGAGGGCCGCAAGACACGCTACGAAATCGCCGATCCGCATCTCGCAGCAGCGCTCAACGCGCTGGTCAACGCGACGCTGGCTGTCGACGAAAACGCCCCATGCATCGACTCTGAGTGCTCGGTCCCCGGCTGCGGCGAGAAGGGAGCGGACGCATGAGTTCAGCGTGTGGATGCGAACACAAACCCGCCGCGGAGGTCGAAGAGCTCGATCGGCCATGGTGGAAGGACCCCGAGTTGCTACTGCCGATCTTCTCCGGCATAGCCCTCTTCATAGGTCTGGCGCTGGACTGGTCCGACTTGGAGACACCCGCGACAGTACTGTTCTGGGTCGGCCTGCTGTTGGGCGCTTACACGTTCGCACCTGGAGCGATCCGGAACCTTGTCACGAAGCGCAAGCTCGGCATTGGCTTGCTGATGACGATCAGTGCGGTCGGCGCGGTGATCCTCGGTTACGTCGGAGAGGCCGCGGCGCTAGCGTTCCTGTACTCGATCGCCGAGGCACTGGAAGACAAGGCGATGGACCGGGCCCAGAGCGGACTGCGGGCACTGTTGAAGTTGGTGCCGCAGACCGCGACGGTGCTGCGCGACGGCACGGCGGTCGAGGTCGCAGCGAAGGACCTCGTGGTTGGCGAGCTAATGCTCGTGCGCCCCGGGGAACGAATCGCCACGGACGGCATCATTCGTTCCGGACGATCCAGCCTTGACACCTCAGCGATCACCGGAGAATCCATTCCGGAGGAGGTCGCACCCGGCGACGAGGTACCCGCGGGAGCAATCAACTCCGCCGGTGTGCTGGAGATCGAGACGACCGCAGCTGGAACGGACAACTCGCTGACCACCCTCGTCGACCTGGTCGAGCAGGCACAGGCGGAAAAGGGCGACCGCGCTCGGATCGCCGACCGGATCGCCCAACCCCTAGTGCCCGGGGTGATGATCCTGGCGGTGCTGGTCGGTGTGATTGGCTCGCTGCTGGGCGACCCCGAGACGTGGATCACCCGTGCGTTGGTGGTTCTGGTCGCAGCCTCGCCGTGCGCGCTGGCAATCTCCGTGCCGCTGACGGTCGTGGCCGCGATCGGCGCGGCCAGTCAGTTCGGAGTGGTCATCAAGTCCGGCGCGGCGTTCGAGCGGCTCGGCGGCATCCGTCACCTGGCGGTGGACAAGACCGGAACCCTTACCCGCAACCAGCCCGAGGTTACCGGCGTGGTCCCGGCGGACGGATTCGATCGGGCGCAGGTGCTTGCTTTCGCGGCGGCAGTTGAACAGCAATCGACGCACCCCCTCGCCGCGGCGATCGCGGCAGCGGCGCCCGAAGCGCCCACCGCCTCGGACATCAGCGAGGAAGCCGGGCATGGCATCGGCGGCACCGTCGAAGGTCGACGGGTGCTGGTGGGCAGCCCCCGGTGGATCGACGCCGGGCCACTGAAGGCAGACGTTGAGCGCATGGAGTCCGAGGGCCAGACCTGCGTCCTGGTTACCGTCGATGACACCCTCGCCGGAGCGATCGGCGTCCGCGACGAGCTGCGGCCCGAGGTTCCCGAAGCCGTGCAGACCCTGCGCGCCAACGACGTGCAAGTGAGCATGCTCACCGGCGACAACACTCGTACCGCCCGGGCGCTGGCTGAAATCGCCGGAATCGACGACGTGCGCGCCGAGCTGCGCCCGGAGGACAAGGCAAACATCGTCGCCGAACTCTCCTCCAAGACGCCGACGGCGATGATCGGCGACGGCATCAACGACGCGCCGGCACTGGCAGGCGCGACGGTGGGCATTGCGATGGGAGCGACCGGCTCTGACGCCGCGATCGAGTCCGCTGACGTCGCCTTCACCGGCCACGACCTCCGGCTGATCCCGCAGGCTCTGCAGCACGCCCGCCGAGGCAGCAGGATCATCAACCAAAACATCGTGCTGTCTCTGGCCATCATCATCGTGTTGATGCCGCTGGCGATCACCGG
This sequence comes from Corynebacterium sp. HMSC070H05, assembly GCF_001837615.1. Classification (NCBI taxonomy): domain Bacteria; kingdom Bacillati; phylum Actinomycetota; class Actinomycetes; order Mycobacteriales; family Corynebacteriaceae; genus Corynebacterium; species Corynebacterium sp. HMSC070H05. The sequence goes on along the minus strand of NZ_KV833339.1, from coordinate 184,599 downwards.
CGTGCTGGGCCTAGCCGCCGTGGTGTTGGTTCACGAGGTCGCCGAAGTCATCGTGATCTTGAACGGCCTGCGGGCCGCACGAGCGAAGCGCTGAGGCTACGCCGGAAACGGACCTGGCTCCGCCGCTAGCCCTTAGCGCTTCGGCGCTAAGAACCCAACCTTCTCGTACACGTCCTTCAGCAGCGGCGATGCCACCTCGCGGGCGCGCTCGGCACCGCGGGCGAGGATGGCTTCGAGTTCGGCACGATCCGACATGAGTTCGTCGTAACGCGCGCGCAGCGGCGTGGTGAACGCCTCGAGCGCATCCGCCGTATCCACCTTCAGCGCGCCGTAGCCTTGGCCTTCGTAGCCGGCGACGATGTCGTCGATCGACTTGCCTGTCAGCGCCGACTGAATCACCAGCAGATTGGACACGCCCGGCTTGTTTTCCTTGTCGTAGGCAATCACGCCATCGTTGTCAGTCACGGCGGAGCGGATGCGCTTGGCGGAGGTCTTCGGCTCGTCCAGAAGATTCACAATGCCCTTCGGGTTCGCACCCGACTTGGACATCTTCGACGTCGGATCCTGCAGGTCGTAGATCTTCGCCGCACCCTCGACGATCATGCCCTCCGGCACCGTGAACGTCTTGCCGTAGCGGGAGTTGAAGCGCTCCGCGAGCGTACGCGTGAGCTCCAAGTGCTGACGCTGATCCTCACCCACCGGCACCAATTGCGGCGAGTACAGCAAAATATCCGCAGCCATCAGCACTGGGTAGGTAAACAGACCAACCGACGTGCGGTCCTGGCCCTGCTTGGCCGACTTGTCCTTGAACTGCGTCATGCGGCTGGCCTCACCAAAACCAGTCAGGCACTGCAGTACCCAAGTCAGCTCGGCGTGCTCCGGCACGTGGGACTGCACAAACAGGGTGGAACGCTCCGGGTCAATACCCAGCGCAATCAACTGCGCACAGCCTGCGAGGGTACGGTGGCGCAGCTCTTCCGGGTCCTGGTCAACCGTGATCGCGTGCAGATCCGGAATGAAGTAGAAGGCCTCATAGCCGTCCTGCAGATCAATCCACTGTTTCAGTGCACCCAGGTAGTTTCCCAGGTGGTAAGAGTCGGCGGTGGGCTGAATTCCGGAAAGCACGCGTTGCATGCACCACATATTAACCCGATGCGTATTCGAGGGAACCGAGGGTTGTGTACTCGCTACGATGAAGCCCACGAAAGGAGCAGCGATGACTGTGAGTAACCGCCCTGAGGCAGTTCAAGATGTCAAAGGAGAACGTCCGCCCCGTGGCCAGATTGCTTTCGCAAAGCTGATCCTCAAGAGAGAGCGCGAGGGCAAAGGCAAGATCCGTGTCACTGATGAAATGCGTCGCGTCGCTTCTTTTGACCTCTGACCATGCGCATCACTGTTCTCCAGCCCGACCCGATCAGCCCGCTCCAGCGCCTCGGCCCATGGCTCGAACGCGCCGGCGCTGAGCTCGATGTCGTCGATCTCAACCAAACGCCACCGCGTATCGACGACACCACCTCCGCCCTCATCCTCCTCGGCGGTCGCACCAACGCTCTGGACGCCGAGGCCGCACCTTGGCTGCCCGCCGTCCACGATCTCCTTCGCGCAGCTCATTCGTCAGGCATGCCGGTGCTGGGTATCTGCCTTGGCCACCAGATCATCGCCGACTGCTTCGGGGGCGAAGTTTCCGTCGGCTTAGCCAGTCAGGACGAAGAGGGCGCCGCACGAGTGTCGCTGACCGAAGCTGGTCTTGCCGATCCTCTTTTCGGCGTCCTCGATCCCGAATTGGTTGTGGTCGAATCCCACCACGATGCAGTGGTGTCGCTCCCGCCCGGCGCGCAACTGCTCGCCTCGAGTGCCCGCTGCCCCATCCAGGCGATGCGTCTCGGTTCCATCGTCTCGGTGCAGTTCCACCCCGAATGCTCCCCTGCTGTTGCAGGTCAGTGGGCCGCGCGCAGCGGTTATGACGCTGCCGCCGTGGCCCAGGAGCTTTCGCTTCACGACGACCACCTCACCCACACCGGCCGCACCCTTGCAGCTGGCTTCGTCCGTGCCGCCCAGGCGTGGCGGTAAGCCTTCCGGCCAAGCACCCTTAGTCCACGATCACAGTGGCAATCGCATAGTCGCCGTCGTGGCTCAGGGAGACGCTTTGGACGTGGGGGCCTAACCGTGCGACCTCACCGTGCAACTGGACCACAGGTCGCCCGAATGCGTCGTTGACTACTTCTATCTCGGCGAAGTTGAGCTCGTCCGGGGTGATAAGCGGGGGCTGGCCGATGATCGTTTGGGACCAGGCTTTGATGTAAGCCTCCTTTACCGCCCAGCGTCCGGCGAGCGATGCAGCACGATTCGGTTTCGTGTTGCACGTGCGTATCTCGCGGTCGGTGAACACAGAACCGAAGGTAGAACCTGGGAATTCCATTTGTTGGGCGAACGAGGAAACGTCCACGAGGTCGATGCCGATATGCATGGTCAAAGCCTAGTTTCTTGAATGTCCATCGGGGGTTGGCGTTCGTAATAGAACCTGCTGTGTGGCTGGGAATTTACCTACCGACTAGTAACTTACGGATTCGTAGGTTTAGAATGCCAGCATGCCAAATACGTTTACAGGTGTACATCAGACTGAAAAGGCAGCGGTTCCGGCGCCAAGCCCGGCACCGGCGACCACAGCCCAAAAACACGATGACCTCGTGCAACGACGCACCGAAGCGGCCGAGCCGATGGGATCAAAACCACTGGAGAAGGTCCGCGCAGCAGGCAGACTGACCGCACGTGAGCGCTTGGACTACCTCCTGGACGAGGGCTCGTTTGTGGAGTTCGACCAGCACGCCCGCCACCGCACCCATGACTTCGGGATGCAGGCGAAGCGGCCGGCAACGGATGGCATTGTCACCGGATTCGGCACGATCGAAGGACGCGAGGTCTGCATCTTTTCCCAGGACGGCACCGTCTTCGGTGGCGCGTTGGGTGAGGTCTACGGCGAGAAGATGACCAAGATTCAGCGCCTTGCCGTCACTACCGGTCGTCCACTGATCGGCCTCTATGAAGGTGCAGGCGCCCGCATCCAGGACGGCGCGGTATCGCTGGACTGGATCGCGCGGACCTTCCTGCACAACATCGAAGCCTCCGGCGTGGTCCCGCAGATCTCCGTGATCATGGGCGCTTGCGCCGGCGGTAACGCCTACTCCCCCGCACTGACCGACTTTGTGGTCATGGTGGATGAGACCTCGAAGATGTTCGTCACCGGCCCGGATGTGATCAAGACGGTCACGGGTGAGGAGATCTCGCAGGAGGAGCTCGGCGGCGCCTGGATCCACATGCAGCAGGGCGGCAACTGCCACTACGTTGCGGAATCCGACGAGGATGCGCTCGACTGGGTGGCTGACTTGCTCGAGTACTTGCCGTCGAACAACCGCCAGAAGTCGGCGCCGCGCCCGGCAACCCCAACCGATGCAGAGGCAGACGCCACCGATGCTGCCGCGCTGGATTCACTGATCCCAGACTCGCCGAACACCCCTTATGAGGTCCGCGACGTGATTGCGCATATCGCGGACGACGGCGAGTTCCTGGAGGTCATGGAGCAGCGCGCTGAAAACGTCGTCACTGCGTTTGGTCGGATTGAGGACCAGCCGGTGGGCTTCGTCGCTAATCAGCCCATGGTGCTCGCAGGTTGCTTGGACATTGACTCGGCGGAAAAGGCCGCGCGCTTCATCCGCACCTGCGACAGCTTCAACATCCCAATTGTCATGCTGGTGGACGTTCCCGGCTTCTTGCCCGGCGCGAACCAGGAACACAGCGGCATTCTGCGCCGCGGCGCGAAGCTGCTGTACGCCTACGGCGAGGCAACCGTGCCGAAGGTGACCGTGACCATGCGCAAGGCGTACGGCGGCGCGTATTGCGTGATGGGTTCGAAGGGCCTCGGCGCCGATGTGAACTTGGCGTGGCCGACCGCGCAGATCGCGGTGATGGGTGCGTCTGGCGCAGTCGGCTTTATCAACCGCAAAGACATTGCTAACGCCCGCGACTCCGGTGTGAGCGACGAGGAGCTCCGCGAACTGATTGCGAAGTACGAGCGCGACTACGAAGACGAGATGCTCAACCCGTACAAGGCCGCTGAGCGCGGTCTGATCGATTCGGTCATCCTCCCAAGCGAAACCCCTGCGGTTCTCGCAGCGCAACTGCGTTTCTTCCGTGACAAGACCGTGGCGCGTCCGATGCGCAAGCACGGCAATATCCCGCTCTAATCCCGCTCCGATTCAAGGACCACAAAGGACCATAAGGACACTGTTATGAATTCCACCTCTTTTTCTTCCCTGAAGCGTCCCGCAATCCTGTTCCCGGGGCAGGGTTCTTCCTGGCAGCAGGCACTCGCTGATGCTGCTGCGACTCCTGTGGCACGCAGCCGCATGGAGCAATTGCTTAACGACGCCCAGTCTCTCACCGCCGCCGTCGCCCGCCCGTTGGCCTCTGTGGTGCCGGGGGTTGTGCAGCGTATCCGCGAGGCGATGGATGCAGATGCTGCGCACGAGGCAATCGACGCCCTGCCCGCAGTCAGCGCGCCGGCGATTTTGCTATCGCAGATTGTTGCTGCTGAAGACCTCGAGCAGCTCGGCCTGGACACCGCCGACGCACTGTTCGCCGGTCACTCGCAGGGCATCCTGGGCGCTGCCGCACTGGATCGCGCCAACGGCCCGCAGGCTGCGGAGAAGGCGCTTGCGTTCGCGTTCATCATGGGTGCCGCCGCGACCAACGTGTACGGTGCCGCCGACTCGCGCAGCCGGATGCTTTCGGTTCGAGGTCTGACGCCTGAGCAGGTCGGTGAGTTTGTCGTCGATACGCAAGCTGCTCCGATCAGCGTGATCAATGGGCACCGCCACGTGGTGCTGTCCGGCAGCCCGGAGGCGCTCGCGCAGGCACGCAAGGACATCGAAGCGGCTGCGAGCAGATACAACGCCAAGTTGGAAGTGGAGTACGGCGGCTCCGAAATCACGCCGGTGTTCGATTCGCTTGATGTTGCGTACCCCTTCCATGTGGAGACCAACGCCCCTGGTGTGGATCTGGCGCAGCAGTGGGCGGACGCGTGCGGGATCACGTTTGAAACCACCACCCCGCGTGAACTGGCGCAGTCAATTTTGGTGGATCAGTTCGATTTCACCGAAGTCGTGCGCGACCTGATTGCCCAGGGTGCGAGCCACATTTTCACGTTTGATTCGGCGACGGCAACCATTGTGACCAACCTGGCCAACGGTTCCGGCGTCGCTGTGCTCGATGCATCCACTGCCGCGAAACGCGACGACCTCGCACGCCCGGGTGCTGAGCTGCCGCAGGGCGTGGACTATTCGGACTACGCGCCGCGAGTGATTGCGCTGCCGGACGGCAAGACGTACACGCAGACGAAGTTCTCGTCGCTGACTGGCCTGTCCCCGATCATCCTGGGTGGCATGACGCCGACGTCTGCGGACGGCGAGATCGTCGCCGCTGCTGCCAACGCCGGCTACTGGGCAGAACTTGCCGGTGGCGGCATGTACTCCGAGGAGGAGTTTGGCAAGCACACCGCCAACCTCAAGGCGTTTTTGCAGCTCGGTCGCACCGCACAGTTCAACACCATGTTCTTCGACCGCTTCCTGTGGAACCTGCAGTTCGGCCAAACGCGCATGGTGCCAAAGGCCCGCGCGGCCGGTGCCCCGTTTAACGGCGTGTGCATCTCCGCAGGCATCCCGGAAGTTGAAGAAGCTACGGAACTGTTCGCGCAGCTGCACCAGGATGGCTTCCCCTACATTGCGCTCAAGCCTGGTACGACGCAGCAGATCCGCAACGCGCTTGCCATCGCGGCAGCGAACCCGGACGACCAGGTCATCTTGATGGTGGAAGACGGCCACGCTGGCGGCCACCACTCCTGGGTTGACCTGGAAGACATGCTGCTGGAGACCTACCCGGAGATTCGTGCGCACGACAACGCGGTGCTCACCGTCGGCGGTGGCGTGTACTCGCCGGAGCGTGCCGCGGAACTGATCACGGGCCGTTGGTCCGAGAAGTTCGGGCTGCCTGCGATGCCGGTGGATGGTGTGTTCGTCGGCACCGTGGCTATGGCCACGAAGGAGGCGAAGGCCACGGATTCGGTCAAGCAGCTGCTCGTGGATACGCCGGGCCTGCCCCCGGAGAACAACGGCGGTTGGGTCGGCCGCGGTCGTGGCGTGGCCGGTGTGGCGTCGTCGCAATCGCACCTGCTGGCAGACTTGCACGACCTGGACAACTCCTTTGCCAAGGCGGCGCGGTTTATCGCCTCGTTGGATATTGAGGAGTACGCGGCGCACCGCGAAGAGATCATCGAGGCGCTGTCGAAGACGGCGAAGCCCTACTTCGGCGACGTGGAGACGATGACGTACGCCGAGTGGGTCGAGCGCTTCGTCGAGCTCGCCGATCCGTTCATCGACCAGACCTGGAACGCGCGCTTTGTCGCGTTGCTGCAGCGCATCGAGGCACGCCTGAACGAAGCCGACCACGGTGAGATCCCGACCCTCTTCCCCGACGATGTCGAGATCTCCCCGCGCGAAGGCCTTCAGACCTTGCTGCAGCACTACCCGCAGGCATGCGAGGTTGTGGTTTCCCCGCGCGATGCGGCGTGGTGGATCGGCCTGCACTACGCCTACCCGAAGCCGATGCCGTGGGTGCCGGCACTTGATGCGGATCTGAAGTCCTGGTTTGGCAAGGACACCTTGTGGCAGGCGCAAGATGAGCGCTACACCGCTGACCAGGTGCGCATCATCCCTGGCCCGGTTGCGGTTGCTGGCATTACGCGTAAGAACGAGCCGGTTGCGCAGTTGCTGGCACGTTTTGAAGATGCCGCGACGCAGATGCTTATCGACGACGGCGTCACCGCCGAATCCCGCTTCGCCCGACGCAGCGACGCCGCCGACGAGGCCGCGTACCTGCGCTCCTGCCCAACCTTGGTGTGGCACGGCCACCTGATGGCCAACCCGGCATACGCGCTGGACGAGGACGCCTTCGACGTGGAGGCAACCACCAACGCGGCCGGTGAGTGTGAGTGGACGATCCGGATCCACGCTGATTCCGCATGGGATCACCTGCCGGAAGATAAGCGCCCGTTCTACGTGCGTGAGGTGAACATCCCGGTCGAGATCCCTGCCGGCGCAGGCACGGGTGCCTCCCCGGTTGTGGACGGCGATCGTCTTTCCGACAGCGTCTTCGAGCTGCTGTCTGGCCTGGCGGGTGTCGGTTCGGTCAGCGAGGCCGGCGACACGATTACTGAGATTCCGCAGATCGAGGAACCGACCGAGGACGCACCGTTTGGTGTGGCGCGCTCGTCGTTTACGCTGCCTGCTTCCCTACTGGCGTCGCACTCCGCAGTTACGGGTGGCGCTGTGGCCGACAACGCTGTGGTTGGTACGCCGGACGTGTTGGTTGGCCCCTGCTGGCCGGCGATCTACGCCGCGCTGGGCTCCGGCAGGCTGGCTGATGGCACGCCGGTCATCGAGGGTCTGCTCAACGCGGTCCACCTGGATCACGTCATTGACCTGCGTGTCCCGCTGTCCGAGCTTGCGGATGGCAGGCGCATCGACGTGACCTCCAAGTGCACTTCTATTGCCGAGTCCACCTCTGGCCGCATTGTCACCGTCGAGTTGGAGCTGCGCTCTGGCGACGAGGTTGTGGCAACCCAGATGCAGCGCTTTGCCATCCGTGGTCGCGCCACCGGCACCGCGACGCCAGTCCCGGCGCCGGCGTACGGCGGCGGCGCGGCAAGCGATCAGGCGGAGCCGACCCCACGTTCGTTCGTGGACCGCACCGTGGTCCGCGCACCGTCGGACATGACCCCGTTCGCGCTGGTCTCCGGCGACTACAACCCGATCCACACCTCCGCCAACGCTGCCGCCCTGGTCAACCTGGATGCACCGCTGGTGCACGGCATGTGGCTGTCTGCCACCGCGCAGCACCTCGCTGCCGGCCACGGCCAGGTCATCGGCTGGACCTACTCCATGTACGGCATGGTGCAGCTTGATGACGAGGTAGAGATCACCGTCGAGCGTGTCGGCCGCGTCGGCATCCAGCAGGCCCTTGAGGTGACCTGCCGCATCGCGGGTGACGTTGTCTCCCGTGGTCAGGCGCTTCTGGCCCAGCCACGCACCGCCTACGTCTACCCCGGCCAGGGCATTCAGACCCAGGGCATGGGCAACGGCGACCGTGCGGCTTCCGCTGCGGCGCGCGAGGTGTGGCGCCGCGCAGACCGCCACACGCGCGAGACCCACGGGTTCTCCATCCAGCGCATTGTGGAAGACAACCCGTCGCGGTTGGTGATCCGCGGTGTGGAGTTCAAGCACCCGGACGGTGTGCTCCACCTGACCCAGTTCACCCAGGTGGCCATGGCGGTTGTCGCCTACGCCCAGACCCAGCGCCTGAACGAGGCCAACGCGTTGGCCTCCGGCGCGTACTTTGCGGGCCACTCGCTTGGTGAATACACCGCGCTTGCCGCGCTGGGCAACATCTTTGATCTGGAAGCGGTCATCGACATCGTGTACTCGCGCGGCTCCGCCATGGGCTCCCTGGTGCCGCGCGATGCGGAGGGTAACTCCGACTACGGCATGGGTGCGCTGCGCCCGAACATGATCGGTGTCGGCCCGGAAGAGGTCGAGGCCTACGTCGCTGGTGTTGCGCAGGATTCCGGCGAATTCTTGGAGATTGTCAACTACAACATCAAGGGCCAGCAGTACTCCGTCGCGGGCACGAAGCGCGGCCTTGCTGCTCTGGAGCGCAAGGCCAACTCGGTCACGCCGCGCGCCTACGTCACGGTTCCGGGCGTGGACGTTCCGTTCCACTCGCGCGTGCTGCGCGAGGGTGTGGCGGACTTCGCCGAGAAGCTCGACGAGCACATGCCGGCGATCATCGACGTGGACACGCTGGTGGATCGCTACATCCCGAACCTGGTGGCTAAGCCGTTCGCGCTGACGCAGCAGTTCATCGACGCCGTCACCGACGAGGTCCCCTCCGAGCGCCTCAAGGGCATGACGCCGGAGAACACCGAACGCAACACGCTCGCACGCACGTTGCTTATCGAGTTGCTGGCGTGGCAGTTCGCCTCGCCTGTGCGCTGGATTGAAACGCAGGACTACCTGCTTGGTCGCGTCGACCAGGTCATCGAGGTCGGCCTTGCGTCCTCGCCGACGCTGACCAACCTGGCTAAGCGCGAGATGGATGTCATTGGCATCCACGTGCCGGTCTTCAACGTTGAGGCGAGCCAGGACATTGTCATGCTCAACGACGTGGTGTCCGCGCCGGAGCCTGTGCTTGTCGACGACACCCCGGCCGAAACAGACGCCGAACCGGCCCCAGAATCCGCCCCGCAACCGGCCGCCGAGGCTGCACCCGCGGCCCCCGCCGCACCGGCAGAGCCAGTACCGGCTGCACCGGCTGCACCTGCTGCATCCGGCGCACCCGCGTCCGACCTTCCCTTCACCGCGGCCGATGCGATCACCGTCCTGTTCGCGCTGCAGAACAAGATCCGCCCCGAGCAGATCAACGATTCGGACACTATTGAGGAGCTCACCGGTGGGGTGTCGTCGCGACGCAACCAGCTGCTCATGGACATGTCCGCCGAACTCGGCGTGCCCGCCATCGACGGCGCAGCGGAAGCCGACGTGGCCACGCTAAACACGCGCGTGAACACCGCCGCGCCTGGCTACACCCCGTTCGGCGCTGTCTTGAGCGAGGCCGTGGGCACCCGCCTGCGCCAGCTCTTCGGCGGCGCAGGCCTGAAGCCGGCGTTTGTCGGCGAGCACCTCGCAGCCGCGTGGGGCCTGCCCGCATCCTGGACCGCACACGTCGAAGCCGAGATCCTGCTGGGCAGCCGCACCGAGGAATCGGTGCGCGGCGGCTCGCTAAACAGCCTGCCGTCGGCCACAACCAAGGCGGAGATCACCGCACTGATCGACCAGGCGGTACAAAACGTCGCAGCACGCTACGGCGTTGCAGTCTCCCAGGCCACCAGCGGCGGCGCATCCGGCGGCGGCGTGGTGGATTCGGCTGCGCTCGACGCCTACAAGGACGAAGTCACCGACACCCTGGTGGCTACCGCCCGCACGCTGCTGAACAAGCTCGGCATCGAAAACGAGGTCGCCGAGATCCCCGCACCGGACACCACGATCGTGGAAACGATCGAGGCAGAACTCGGCTCCGGCTGGGTCAAGCAGGTCACCCCGGTCTTCGACGAGCGCAAGGCAGTGCTTTTCGACGACCGCTGGGCCCAAGCCCGCGAAGACCTCGCCCGCGTCGCCCTCGGCGAGCTCGACCTCGCACCACAGCGCTTCGCTGGCACCGGTTCCACCGTGGCCAAGCAGGCCGAGTGGTACGCCAAGCGCGTGGAGGGTGATCGTCGCAACGTACTCGGCGAGATCGCCGCTGCCGCCAACGCCGCAGCGAACGAGCCGTACGCAAACGACGTCGCCCTGGTCACCGGCGCCGCGCCGGGTTCCATCGCCACCGCTGTGGTGGAGGGCCTGCTCGCAGGCGGTGCGACGGTGATCATGACGGCATCCAACGTCAGCCAGGCGCGCAAGGAATTCGCCCGCACGCTTTTCGCCGAGCACGCCTCCGTGGGTGCGCGCCTGTGGCTGGTGCCGACGAACCTGTCGTCCTACCGCGACATCGATGCGCTCATCGAGTGGATCGGCTCCGAGCAGAAGGAAACCGTTGGCAAGGACGTCAAGATCATCAAACCGGCACTCACGCCGACGCTTGCTTTCCCGTTCGCAGCGCCGCCGGTATCCGGCTCGCTTGCAGAGGTCGGCGGCAACGCCGAAACGCAGGCCCGCCTGCTGCTGTGGTCGGTGGAGCGCACCATCGCTGGTCTGTCCGACCTGGCGCAGCGCGGCGATCACTTCCCTGCCGAGCGCGCACACATCGTCCTGCCGGGCTCGCCGAACCGCGGCACCTTCGGTGGCGACGGCGCCTACGGCGAAGTCAAGGCCGCCTTCGACGCGATCGTAAACAAGTGGTCCGCGGAAACCGGCTGGCCAGAAGGTGTCACGCTGGCGCAGGCCCGCATCGGTTGGGTTGCCGGCACGCACCTGATGGGTGGCAACGACGGCCTCGTTCCGGCAGCACAGGCTGCGGGTATCCACGTGTGGAGCCCGGAGGAGATCTCCACGCAGCTGCTTAGTCTGGTCACCGAGGAATCCCGCGAGCAGGCGAAGCAGTCCCCGCTGGATCTCGACCTCACAGGTGGGCTCGAGGACGCAGGCGTGTCCATCGCCGATCTGGCGCGTAATGCACGTGTTGATGTGGCGGGCACGGAGTCGTCGACAAGCAATGGCGCCACGGTGCGCGCACTGCCGAACGTCGCCACCCCACGCCAGCCCGCACCTGCAGCTGTGGGCGATGTGACCTGCGCACTTGATGACATGGTGGTTGTCGTCGGCATCGGCGAGGTATCCAGCTGGGGCTCCGGCCGCACCCGCCGCGAAGCCGAATACGGCATCACGCGCACGGGCGAGGTCGACCTCACCGCAGCCGGTGTCCTCGAACTGGCGTGGATGATGGGCCTGATCACCTGGTCCGAGGATCCGAACCCGGCCTGGTACGACGAAGACGGCGCAGAGGTCGCCGAGGAGGACATCTACGAGCGCTTCCGCGACGATGTCATCGCACGCAGCGGTATCCGCACCCTGACGGACAAGTACTTCCTCACCGACCAAGGCTCCATCGACCTCGAGCAGGTCTACCTCGACCGCGACATCACGTTCACCGTGGCCACGGAAGAGGAAGCTCTCGCATACGTGGAGGCCGACGGTGAGAAGACCACCATCCGCCAGATCGACGGCGAATGGAGCGTGACCCGCCACGCCGGTGCCCTGGCACACGTGCCGAAGAAGGCCACCCTGACGCGCACCGTCGCTGGCCAGATGCCGGACGGCTTCGACCCGACCAAGTGGGGAATCCCCGCACAGATGGCCGACGGCATGGACCGCATGGCCGCCTGGAACCTGGTCACCGCCGTCGACGCGTTCATCAACGCCGGCTTCACCCCGGCGGAGCTCATGCAGAAGGTCCACCCGTCCTTCATCGCCACCACCCAAGGCACCGGTATCGGCGGCATGGAATCGCTGCACAAGGTGTTCGTCTCCCGCTTCATCGGCGAGGAACGCCAGACCGACATCCTGCAGGAAGCACTGCCCAACGTGGTGGCTGCCCACACCATGCAGGCACTTGTCGGCGGCTACGGCTCTATGATCCACCCGGTCGGTGCCTGCGCCACCGCCGCCGTCAGCATCGAAGAAGCGGTGGACAAGATCGCGCTGGGCAAGGCCGACTTTGTGGTCGCCGGCGGTATCGACGACGTCCAGGTCGAATCCCTCCAGGGCTTCGGCGACATGAACGCCACCGCCGAAACCGCCAAGATGACGGCACAAGGGATCGACGGCCGCTTCATCTCGCGCGCCAACGACCGCCGACGCGGTGGCTTCCTCGAAGCCGAAGGCGGCGGCACGGTCCTGCTCGCCCGCGGCACCCTCGCTGCCGAACTCGGCCTGCCGGTGCTGGCAGTGGTCGCGTACGCCTCCAGCTTCGGCGACGGCGCGCACACCTCCATCCCGGCACCAGGCCTCGGCGTGCTGGCTGCGGCCTGCGGCGGAACCGACTCGCGCCTGGCCCGCTCCCTGTCCTCGCTGGGGCTGACCCCTGACGACGTCACCGTCCTGTCCAAGCACGACACCTCCACCAACGCCAACGACCCGAACGAGTCCGAACTGCACTCGGTGCTGTGGCCGGCCGTTGGCCGCGACCCGGACGCGCCGATGTACGTCATCTCGCAAAAGACCCTCACCGGCCACTCCAAGGCAGGTGCGGCACTGCTGCAGACCGGCGGACTCCTCGACGTGCTGGCCACCGGCGACCTCCCGCCGAACGCCTCCCTGGACTGCGTCGACCCGCTCATCGAGCCGAAGGCAACCAACCTGGTGTGGCTGCGCTCCCCGCTCGCCCTCGGTGCCGGCAACGTGAAGGCCGCGGCGCTGACCTCGCTCGGTTTCGGCCACGTCGGCGCGCTCGTCGTGCTGGGCCACCCGGGTGTGTTCGAAGCCGCACTGACACGCGACGGCCGCGACGCCGCCGCCTGGCGTGAGCGCGCAACCGAACGCCTCGCCCAGGGCGCAAGCCGACTCGAAGCCGGAATGATCGGCCGCGCCGACCTCTTCACCCAGGTGGAGAACCGCCGCTTCGCCGGTATCGACGACCACGCCGACGAGATCACACTCCTGCTCAACCCTGATGCCCGTCTCAACGCCGACGGCACGTACCCGACCGCGACCCCGACCGTTTAAGGAGAGACACCATGACACCACTGTTTCGTACCGACGACACGTCGCTGTCCCACGACGAACTGGCAGCACTGACCACCGTCCTCGCCGAGGCCCATTCCTGGCAGGCCGTTGCCGGCACACCTGGCGTTGCTGGCGCGACAGGCGGCACCGGCACTGCCTACGAAGACAACGTGTTCGGCGATGCGTTCGGCCAGCCGTTCGGCGCCCAGCAAACCATCGGCAACGTCACCTACTTCTAGAAAGGACCGCACACATGCATGACTTTCCGTTCCGCAAGGTCCTCGTCGCCAACCGCGGCGAGATCGCGGTCCGCATCATCCGCGCAGCCCGCGACGCCGGCCTTGCCTCCGTGGCGATCTACGCCGACCCCGACAAAGACGCGCCGTACACCGAAATGGCGGACGAGGCGATTGGGATCGGTGGCGAGACGTCGTCGCAAAGCTATCTGGATATCGACAAAGTGCTCAAGGCCTGCCGCGACAGCGGCGCAGACGCCGTCCACCCCGGCTACGGCTTCTTGGCAGAGAACGCCGAATTTGCCCGGCGCGTCATCGACGAGGGCCTGACCTGGATCGGCCCGCCGCCAAGGGCGATCGACGCGCTTGGCGACAAGGTCACCGCCCGGCGCATCGCTGAGGAGGTCGACGCACCGCTCGTGCCGGGCACGAAAGACCCGGTGGACAGCGCCGACGATGTGGTCGCTTTCGCCGACACCCACGGTCTGCCTGTGGCTATCAAGGCGGCGTACGGCGGTGGCGGCCGTGGCATGAAGGTCGCCCGCACCCGCGGCGAGATCCGCGAACTGTTCGAGTCCGCCACCCGCGAAGCCAAGGCAGCGTTCGGCCGCGGTGAGTGCTTCGTGGAGCGTTACCTCGACCGTGCCCGCCACGTGGAGGCGCAGGTGCTGGCGGATACTCACGGCAACGTCATCGTCGCCGGTACCCGCGACTGCTCCGTGCAGCGCAGGTTCCAAAAGCTCATCGAGGAAGCCCCCGCCCCGTACCTCACCGATGAGCAGCGCGAACGCATCCACTCCTCTGCCAAAGCGATTGCGAAGCGGGCAGGTTACGTGGGTGTTGGCACCGTCGAATACCTGGTTGGCTCCGACGGGCTGATCTCCTTCCTCGAGGTCAACACCCGCCTCCAGGTTGAGCACCCCGTCACCGAAGAAACCACCGGTGTGGACCTCGTCATCGAGCAGTTCCGCATCGCCGCCGGCGAGCCACTGCGTTTCGACGCCGACCTGGAACCCACCGGCCACGCCATCGAATTCCGCATCACCGCAGAAGACGCCGGCACCAACTTCATGCCCATGCCCGGCACCGCCACCACCTACATCGAACCGGCAGGCCCCGGCGTTCGCGTCGACTCCGGCATCCGCGCCGGCTCCACCATCGGCGGCCAGTTCGACTCGATGTTGGCCAAACTCATCGTCCGCGGCGAAACACGCGACCAGGCCATCGCCCGCGCCAAGCGCGCCCTCGCCGAATTCCGGGTCGAAGGCATGCCGACCATCATCCCCTTCCACCAGCGCATGCTTGACGACGACGCCTTCACCGGCGACGCCACCCAATTCTCCGTTTACACCCGCTGGATCGAAGAGGAATGGGACCCGGACGTCGCGCCCTACGAGTCCGACGGCGCTGGCGAAGACGGTGAGCAGGACGAAGCGCGCCGCCGCACCGTCTCCGTCGGGGTCAACGGCCGATCGATCGAGATCACGCTGCCGGAGCCGTTGCTTCTCGGCGCAGTGGCGCAGCGCCGCCGAGACCGCAAGCGCCGCTCCCGTAATGGCGGATCCGGCGGCAAGGGGTCCGGCAAGGGCGCTGCCAGCGCAGACACCCTGACCGCTCCGATGCAGGGCACCGTGGTCAAGTCCGAGGTCGCCGAGGGCGCCCGGGTGGAAGCCGGCGACATCGTGGTCATCCTCGAGGCCATGAAGATGGAAAACCCGGTCAAGGCCCACAAGAGCGGTGTGGTGAAAAACCTCGCCGTGGAGGCCGGCAGCCACGTGGATAAGGGCGCGGCACTGCTCGACATCACCGACGAGTAGCCGCTAGCCTGCGGTTTCCGCGACATACCCGAATCTCACCCGGCGCGTCAAAATTGGGGGTTGACGCGCCGGGCTTTCCGGTTCTATGGTTACCCACATGAGTGGTAAACCCATATACCTACAGATAGCAGATGAGTTACGTGACCTCATCGGGGCAGGCACCCTCGCTCCCGGCGACCGGGTGCCGTCTACCAACGAGCTCTCCGCCTACCACTCTGTCAATCCCACCACCTCCGCCAAAGCACTCACCGAACTGTTCAACGAGGGTCTGCTGGAGAAACGCCGCGGGCTCGGCATGTTCGTCCTGGAGAGTGCACGTGAGCAGGTGCTACGTACTCGTCGCGAAGCATTTGCCCGCGATTTTGTCCAACCGTTTGTCCACGAGGCCAACCAACTCGGCATCACCACCGAGGAGCTGACCGCAATGATCGAAAAGGAGCGTGCTCAATGAACCCCGGCTTCTACGCGCTGGTCGGCCCGAACGCCGCCGGCAAAACCCACTACCTCCACACGCTCATGAGCCCTCACGCCGCGTTCGTTCCGGCTGGTGCGGATGCCAAGTTTGCAGGCACGACCGTGGACGATCACTTACGTGCAGTCGCAGCGATCTACCCGCACGTGAGGCTCGACTTTCCCAACGCCCGCATCAAAGATCTCTCCGTTGGGCAGCGCCGCCTACTCACCATTGAGGTGGCCCTAGCCATTGGCAAAGACCTGTTACTTCTCGACGAACCGTTTGATGGCATCGACACCACCACCCGCAAACAGGTCCGCCAGAGACTGATCGACTACATCGCGGAGAACCCGCAGCGCAGCGTGGTGATGGCATCGCATCGCCCCGAGGACTTCGTGGGTCTCGCCACCCATGTCATCCAGGTGTTTGATCGGGTGGTTTCGCGCCCAGTCCCACTCGACGACGCCCGCCTATGCTTTCCAACGGTCACCGGCCCCACCGCCGAGATCAAAGACCTTACCGCCCGCTTCCCCGTCGCTGAGATAGCGAGCCTCGGGCCCACGACACGCGCGACGTTCGCCGAACCTCTCAGAGAGGACGACGTCCACCTGCCCATCGAGTACCCGGACGATGCCGAACTCATTGACCTCCTCGCAACGGAAAGGCCCGCACGATGAAACTTTTCCTCAGCCCCTTCAAACCAGTGATGTATTTGGGCATCTTTCTCGTCCTCTGCATTGCCGTCCCCTTTGGACGATTGGAGTTTGGCGACGGCGGCCTGTGGACCATGGCAGGCGCTGCCACACTGTGGATACTCTTCGCAATCGGAGGATCGAACTGGCCAGCAATGAACCAGCTGGGCGCCAGCTTCAACCGATGGATGAATTCGGCAACGCTAACGGCTCTCGTGGCGGCGGTCATACTCACGCCACTTACCGCCGCGTCGGCGGTGTACCACCAAGCACATAGCCCGTACTACAAGTGGTATGACCCGTTCATTGTTACGAACGGACAACCGATGCCCTGGATCAACGGCAGCGGCGAACCGTATTTCGTTGAAGGCGCCGCGCAGGACCTGACATCCGTCGTGGCAACTGTGCTACTCCACTTCGTCATCTTCCTCACGATGGCGCTGACCGGTGTAGCAATCGGCCTTGCGCGAGGCACCCGCATGCAGTGGTTCATGCTCAGCAGCATGTTCGTGGGTGGTTTCACCGGGCTCCTAGTGGGGATCTACAAGGCGGATGTGAACCCCTCCGACCCCTACCTCTACGCCATCTTCGTAGCGGCGGCGGGACCAGTAGTTTTGGCAGCCAGCGCAATTGTGTTCGCCAGAACCCGCCGTTTCGTGCGCTAGCGCTCCACCCACTCCGAGCGCAGCAGTCCGTGACGCGAGCAGGCTGCCTTCCACGACATCGGGGTTTTCACCACCATGCGCTGGCCGCACAGCGGACAGATGCGCACGCTGCCCACCGAATAGCCCTTTCCGATCAGCACGTCGACAAGTACGATTTAGGGTATGAAAAACGGTATGAGAATCAGTGTGAGTTTAGGTCGGAACGAGCTCCAAACTCTGGATAACCTCGTTTCCGAGTTGGATTTGCGTTCTCGATCTGAAGGGATGCGCGAAGCGATCCTCGCCCTCCAGCGGGAATCACTCGCTAAAGCGTATGAAGAATGCTTCTCCGACCCGGAATGGAAAAAAGAAGCCGCCCTTTGGGATTCACTCGCTAATGAAGGACTAGACAATGCTTCGCGGTGAAATTCGCCTCGTTGATTTCGAACCGGCGGTCGGACAGGAAGCCAACAAGACACGGCCCGCCGTGATCATCAGCAACGACACCGCGAATCAAGGCGCAGCGATACACGGCGGAATGATTACTGCCGTGCCGCTGACCTCAAATACTTCGAGAGTCTTCCCGTTTCAGACATACGTCGATTCCGAAGAGTCCGGCCTTCGAATTGATTCAAAAACTCAGCCGGAACTCATGCGTTCAGTGTCGGTCATGCGAGTCGGCAAGCGAGTGGGACGGCTTTCTCCCCGCCAAATGATGGAACTCGACGAAGCTATCCGCATCCATCTCGACCTTTAACGCCCCCTACTTCTCCAACCACTCGGAGCGCAGCAGCCCATGGCGGGAGCAGGCAGCCTCCCACGCCATCGGGCTGATTTTTACCACCATGCGCCGCTGGCATAGCGGGCAAATACGCGGCGCGTCGTAGGGCCTGGCCGGGTCGAGCGGCCAGGCGATCTCGCCGGACAGCACTGCGTCGGCGAGTTCCGTTGAATCCGGGATTTTCATCAGGGCCCGGCTAACTACAGCGACTTGATGGTGTCGTACAGAACACCGTGGCCGGAGTTCTGCTTCTCCCCCACCGGGGTGATGTTCAGGCTCAAGCCTGGCTTCGCCCCGCCTTCCAACACACGGTCAACGGCGTCGCGGTCCTTCTCCATCGGACGTCCAAACGTGGTCAGGTAATTACCGCCGATAATGGCATTCGCGCCGCCCATGAGGCCGGCTTCGGTGCCGTCGTCGCCAAGCGCGAGCTCCGTGCCACCCGCGAAACGGAGCTGGGTGGACGGCATGGCCAGGCGGAACGCGGCGACGGCACGCAGCGCCTCACCTTGCGGCACCAAGGGGCGGTCGGCGAACGGGGTGCCTGGGCGCGGGTCGAGGAAGTTCATCGGCACTTCATGCGGCTGGATTTCGGCCAGCTGGGTGGCGAACTCGGCGCGCTGCTCGATGGTCTCGCCAAGTCCGATGATGCCGCCGCAGCAGGTCTCCATACCCTCTGCCAGCACGTTCTCCAGCGTGTCCTTGCGCTCCTGCCAGGTGTGGGTGGTGACCACGTTAGGGAAGAACGACTCGGCGGTTTCAAAGTTGTGGTTGTAGCGCGACACGCCCATCTTGGCCAGTTGGCGGGCCTGGTCGCGGGTGAGGATGCCAAGTGATGCGGAGATGGAGATGTCCACCTCTTCCTGGATCGCAGTGACGGCTTCGGCGACCTGGTCGAGCAGCTGCTGGGTCGGGCCCTTCACTGCGGCGACGATGCAGAACTCGGAAGCGCCCATCTTCTCGGACTGCTTGGCGGCCTCGACAAGTTCAGCGATGTCCAGCGTCACGGCGCGCACGGGCGATTCGAACAGGCCGGACTGGGAGCAGAAGTGGCAGTCCTCAGGGCAGCCGCCGGTTTTCAGGGAGATGATGCCTTCCAGCGAGACATCGACGCCGCAGTGCTTGATGCGCACCTGGTGGGCGAGGTCGAGCAGTTCAGGCAGGCGCTCGTCCTCAATGTTGAGGATCTGGACGAGTTCCTCCTTATTCAGACCTTCGCCGTTTTCCAGGGCTTTTTCGCGGGCGATGTCAAGGATGTCGGTCATGTGCGGGCTCCGTTCGCGTCGTTCACGTGATGGTTGCGCAACAGTTTAGCGCCCAATTGAACGGCGTTCAGGAAAACCCGGGTTAGCGATACTCAACCACAAGCGGCGAGTGGTCCGACCAGCGCTCTTCCACCGTCGGCGCCTTTATCACCCACGTGCGCTGCGCGCGTTCCAGCATGTTCGCGGTGGCCGCCTGGACGTCGATGCGCCAACCCGCGTCGTTGTTAAACGCCTGGCCGCGGTACGTCCACCAGGTGTACGGCGCGTCCTCCGGGTGCAGCCTGCGCGCGACGTCGAACCACTTCGGAGCACCATTTGCTTGACGACGACCCCCCGACCGGTACTCCACCGCCCCAGCCCACTCGACCGCGGCCTTGTCCTCTACATCCTGGGCCTCCGCGTCCGGGAAGCAACCGAACACCGCATCCATGAACGCGCGCTCGTGCGGCAAGAAACCGGACTTCTTCCGGTTCGTCTTCCAATTCTTCAGGTCCTCGCGGCGGTGGCAGATGTTCCAATCCCCGCCGATCACCATGTCCGGGTATTCGCCCGCCCACTGCTCCAGCAGCGGCTCGAACTGATCCAGAAAGCGATACTTCTCGTCCTGCTTGGCCGTCTCGGCTGCTCCTGAGGGGAGGTAGAGGGAGGCGACACGGGTGTCGTCGTCAAGCGATGCTGCAATAAAGCGACCCGCATCCTCAAACTCCGGAATCCCGACCTCCAAATCGCGCAGCGGCGTGCGCGACAGGATGCCCACACCCGCACGACCCTTCGCACCAGGCGTTTCAGCCGGTGCCACCTCCAAGTGCCACCCATTTTCCAGCGCCGGGGCAAGCACAGCACGCGCCTGATCTTCCGTGGCGCGCACCTCCTGCATCAGCACCACATCGGCCGGATTCTCGTCCAACCAGGCCAACATGCCCGGATTGTTCTCGTTGCGGACCTTCGTGGCGGCACGGATGCCGTTGACGTTGACGGATGCAATGGTAAGGCTCATGGGCCAAGACCTTACCTATCCCGTACCTCTCCCGGCCCTATCGCCAGACAGGGCTGCGCTGGGACGGTACTCTGGTGGGTTGAAGTCAGGAACCTTACAACAAAGGAGCATTATGGCGAAGATCATTTGGACTCGTACCGACGAAGCACCGCTGCTTGCGACGTACTCCCTCAAGCCAATCGTGGAGGCATTCGCTTCCCGTGCAGGCATCGAGGTCGACACCGCAGACATCTCGCTGGCAGGCCGCATCCTCGCACAGTTCCCAGATCGCCTCGGCGACAAGAAGGTCGACGACGCACTCGCACAGCTCGGCGAGCTGGCAAAGACCCCGGAAGCCAACATCATCAAGCTTCCGAACATTTCCGCTTCCCTCGTGCAGCTGAAGAAGGCCATCGCCGAACTGCAGGCCGCAGGCTTCGACATCCCGGACTACGAGGACGCACAGGACAAGTACGACGCAGTCAAGGGCTCCGCTGTGAACCCGGTCCTGCGTGAGGGCAACTCCGACCGCCGCGCCCCGGAGGCCGTGAAGAACTACACCAAGAAGCACCCGCACTCCATGGGTACGTGGTCGAAGGACTCCAAGACCAACGTTGCCACCATGGACGCAGGAGACTTCCGCCACAACGAGAAGTCCGTCATCATGCCGTCCGAGGACACCCTGACCATCAAGCTCGTCACCGCTGATGGCGAGCAGGTGCTCAAGGACGGCCTGAAGGTTGAAAAGGGCGAGGTCATCGACGGCACCTACATGTCCGCCAAGGCCCTGGATGCGTTCCTGCTGGACGCCGTGAAGCGCGCCAAGGAAGAGGGCGTTCTCTTCTCCGCTCACCTCAAGGCCACCATGATGAAGGTCTCCGACCCGATCATCTTCGGCCACGTCGTGCGCGCATTCTTCAAGGATGTCTACGACAAGTACGGCGCCGAGCTTCTCGACGCCGGCCTCAACGGCGAAAACGGCCTCGGCGCAATCTACGAAGGCCTTGCTGATCTGCCGAACGGCGAAGAGATCCGCGCAGCCTTCGACCAGGCCCTGCAGGACGGCCCGGCACTGGCACAGGTGAACTCCGCAAAGGGCATCACCAACCTCCACGTCCCGTCCGACGTGATCATCGACGCCTCCATGCCGGCCATGATCCGCACCTCCGGCCACATGTGGAACGCCGACGACCAGGAGCAGGACACCCTGGCTGTCATCCCGGATTCCTCCTACGCCGGTGTGTACCAGACGGTTATCGACGACTGCCGCGAAAACGGCGCATACGACCCGACCACCATGGGCACCGTCCCGAACGTCGGCCTCATGGCAAAGAAGGCTGAGGAGTACGGCTCCCACGACAAGACCTTCAAGATCCCGGCTGACGGCAAGGTCCAGGTTGTCAACGCCGCTGGCGACGTGCTGATCGAGCACGACGTCGAGGCTGGCGACATCTGGCGCGCATGCCAGACCAAGGACGCCCCGATCCAGGACTGGGTCAAGCTGGCCGTCAACCGCGCACGCCTGTCCGGCATGAAGACCATCTTCTGGCTGGACGAGGAGCGCGCACACGACCGCAACCTCATCGAACTGGTGAAGAAGTACCTGGCCGACCACGACACCGACGGCCTGGACATCTCCATCGCCTCCCCGGTCGAGGCCACCAAGATCTCCGTCGAGCGCATCCGCCGCGGCGAGGACACCATCTCCGTGACCGGCAACGTGCTGCGTGACTACAACACGGACCTGTTCCCGATCCTCGAACTGGGTACCTCCGCGAAGATGCTCTCCGTCGTCCCGCTGATGGCTGGCGGCGGCCTGTTCGAGACCGGTGCCGGCGGCTCCGCCCCGAAGCACGTCCAGCAGGTTGAGGAAGAAAACCACCTGCGTTGGGACTCCCTCGGTGAGTACCTCGCACTGGCCGAATCCTTCCGCCACGAGAAGAACACCAACGGCAACGAGAAGGCCGGCGTCCTCGCCGCCGCTCTGGACAAGGCAACCGAAAAGCTGCTGGATGAAGGCAAGTCCCCGTCCCGCAAGGTCAACGAAATCGACGACCGCGGCTCCCACTTCTGGCTCTCCCTGTACTGGGCAGAGGCACTGGCAGCCCAGACCGACGACGCCGAACTGGCTGAGGTCTTCGGCCCGATTGCGAAGGACCTGCGCGACAACGCCGAAGCGATCGACTCTGAGCTGCTGAACGCCCAGGGCAACGCTGCCGACCTCGGCGGCTACTACTGGCCGGACGACGCCAAGACCTCCGCGGTCATGCGTCCGTCCGCAACCTTCAACAAGATCATCGACGCACTGGAGAAGTAAGCGCTCGGTTTGATCGGCCCCGGTCACTGTTTCCACACAGTGGCCGGGGCTTTTGCTGTTCGTCGCGTCAGGCCTGCCCTGGGTGCTTTCCTCCTGGTGCTGTCCTCCTAGGTGGTAACCACCAGATGGTAATCAACCGAGTGCCTGGACCGACGGTGCTCGTCCAACTCGGCTCATCACCATCCTCCGGTTACCATCCTCGGCGAAGGACGGGAACAGCGCCGGCCAGGAGCGGCGAAGGGCGGGAACAGCGCCGGCGAAGAGCGGGTGCGACTGCTCACCCCAAGGCTGCTCGACGGCCAGCGATGGTGGCGAGAACCTCTCGGACGAACTTCTCAGGATGCCGGCGTAGGAAATCCGGCGAGTAGCGCAGAAACACATATCCTCGGTTGGCGATCATCTTCTGTCGCTCGAACTCTTCCTGCCGCGCGCGTTCGGCGTTGGGTCCCTGGTATTTCACGTTGCCGTCGATCTCAATGAGTAACCAGCCATCGATGCAAAGGTCGGCGTAGCGTCCAGCCACTTCGTACTGTGTAAACAAGGGGCCGATCCCCGCACGGATCAGCAAGGCGCGCGCGAAAGATTCGTAGGGCGAACCGGAATCCGCGACGCTGTGCCGAATGCACTCCCGGACCACTGCAACACCTTTCAGTCTGCCAAGCTGGGATGCCTCCCGTTCAAGGAGTTCAAGCGTAAACCCACTGCGCCGGAGGTAGTCGGCAGCGACGAGCCCTTCGACGAAGCCGTAGTGGCGGGCGATATCAGCGAACGTTCGAAAACCATTGGTAACCCGGTGGCCGTCGCGCAACGAGATTTCGCTCTTGCGCAGCACCATGCGTCGAAACAGGATCCCTTCCCGGTTTCGTCGAGTAGGGGAGCTCCCCCTGGAAAGCAGACACAGTTCGACGGGCTCTTTTGTCGTACTGATCACCCAAATACCGTGCATGCGCGCGGCCGATCTGCCGACTAGCACTGCTTCCCTGCTCATCAGTGCAGCAGCCTCGACACGCAGCCATTGACGTTCGTGGAACTTCAGCTCTTTCCAGCTCGTCTCCCGATACACAATACTTGTGTCGAGCACCCGATGCGGCCCTCGGAGTTTGTCGAGTGCTTTGTGGGAGAGCAGCCGTTTGTCCACAATCCCCCGCCGCAGTTCCTCCTTCCGCTCCTCCCATCGTTGCTGTTGTGCCTTGTGTTCTCTGTCAATCCCCATACCTATTCTGACGGCGGAAACTCGGCACCGGTTCCCTTTCGCCGCAGGAAATCTACCCTGCGTTGCGCAGTGCGGTGGCCAGCCCGTTCATGGTGACCTGGATCGTCTTCGGGACGAGGAAGGCCTCGTCGCCGGCGCGGTAACGGCGCAGCAGCTCAAGCTGGACGGCGTTGAGCGGCAGCAGGTAGGGGTAGCGACGTTTTAGGGATCGGGCCTGGCGCTGGTTCTCGGCAACAAGGTCCGTATGCCCGGTGATACGGAAGTAGACCTGCTTGGTGCGCTCGAATTCATCGGCGATAAGGGAGTAGATGCGCTCGGCTACCTCGCGGTCCTCCACTAGGTCGGCGTAGAGGCGGGCCAGCGACAGCTCGGCCTTCGCCATGACTTGGGCCATGTTGGACAGCACGGAGCGGAAGAACGGCCAGTCACGGTAGAGTTCGCGCAGGTCATCCCAGCGGTCTTCGTCTTCCCCAGCCCAGCGCTCGACTGCAGTACCGACGCCGAACCAGCCCGGCACGTTGGTACGCGACTGCGCCCAAGACAGCACCCAGGGGATGGCGCGGAGGTCGGAAATCGCGGTGGTCTGTTTGCGTGACGCCGGGCGGGAGCCGAGGTTGAGCTCGCCGATCTCGTGCAGCGGGGTGGACTGGGTGAAGTAGTCGATAAACCCGGGATCACCGATGAGCTCGTTGTACTTTTCGCCGGAGTAGGCGGCAAGCGTGCGCATGATGTCGTAGGCGCGGGTCGGGTCTTCAATAGGTTCGGTATCCAGGAGGGATGCCTCCAGGGTGCCGGCGACGAAGGCTTCGAGGTGGCGGCGGGCGGTCTCTGGCGATCCGTACTTGGCGGAGATGATCTCGCCCTGCTCGGTGATGCGGATGGAGCCGTCGACGGCACCCTTGGGCTGAGCGAGGATCGCGTCGTAGGTGGGCCCGCCACCGCGGCCGACTGCCCCGCCGCGGCCGTGCGCGAGTCGAAGGCGGATGCCGTGCCGGTTGCAGAGGTCGACCAGGGCGAGTTCGGCGTCGTAAAGCGCCCAGTTCGCTTGCAGGTAGCCGCCGTCCTTGTTGGAGTCGGAGTAGCCGAGCATGACCTCCTGGATGTCACCGCGGGCGCGCAGATGTTCGCGATAGAACGGCAGCGACCAGAGATCTTCGAGGATGCTGGCGCCGTGTGCGAGGTCCTCGATGGTCTCGAAGAGTGGGACGACGTTGACGTCGCTCAGGCCGACCTCTTTGAGCAGGACCATGGGCTCCAAAATGTCGGAGACGGCACCGGTCATGGCGATGATGCACTGCGTGATCGCACCTTGGCCCAAGTCCCGAACGGCGCGGGCGGCGGCGGTGAGGATGCCCATTTCCTTGCGGGTGTCGTCGCTAAGCAGTGCTTCGGCGCGCAGCAGCGGACGCGGGGTGCGCAGCTCCTCGACGAGTACCTCCACGCGGTCCTCTTCAGCGAGCGCGGCGTAGTTATCGCACACGCCGGCAACGCCCAGTACCTCGGCCACGACTTTCTCGAAGGACTCAGAGTTCTGCCGCAGGTCAAGCGTGTACAGGTGAAAACCGAAGGTGGTCACGGCAGAGCGTAGACGCGCCAGCCGGTCGTCCGCAATGATTGCGCCGCCGTGCGCACGCAGGGAGTCGTCGATCACGTCCAGGTCTGCAAGCAGCTCGCCGGGGTCCGCATACGGCGAGCCCGTGGTCACCGAGCCAGCGAGCAACTCGCGCGTAGCGACGACACGGTGGCGGATGCCAAAAATGGCCCGGCGGTAGGGCTCATCGACGCGGGACTCGGCGGTGTTGTTGGCGGCATCCGCAAGCCGGGAAAGCTCCTCCGAGCAGGTGGAATAGCGGTCTGAAAGCGACAGCTCGCGCTCCAACTCACCCAGCTCATCGATGTAGTAGCTGAGCACAGTATCGGCGGCTTGGCGGGTGGCATACGTGAGCGTTTCGGCATTCACGTACGGGTTGCCGTCATGGTCGCCGCCGATCCAGGAACCCGGGCGCATCACGGGGGTGAGGACGAGGTCGCGGCCAAAGGTGTCGCGAAGTTCGTAGCGGATTGCGCGGTTGATCGCCGGGATCTGCTCAAGCAGGGAGAGCTTGTAATAGCGCAGGCCGACGTCAATCTCGTCCTCAAGACGCGGGCGGGCGATGCGGATCAGCGCGGTCTGCCACATCAGGGTCATGCGCAGCTCCATCTCGCGTTCGATGGCTGCCGGGTCGGCACCAGCGTGGAGTTCACTCAGCAAGCGCTTGATGTGGGTCTGGGTGTCGAAGACGGTGCGGCGACGGGTCTCAGTCGGGTGCGCAGTGAGCACCGGAGAGACCTGCGCCCCGGCGATAAGGTCGGCGACCTTGTCTGCCTCCACGCCGCCGTCTTTCAGGTGCGCGAAGCTTGTGCGTAGTGAGACCGGTGCGGCGGCCTTCTCGTCGTCAAGATCCTCAACCAAGTTAGCCAGCAGCGCGAAGTGGCTAAATGCGCGTGCGACGAGGTTCACTTTGGGGATGTCCATATCGCGGAAGACTGCGAGCAGGTCTTCCGGGGTGGCGTCCCCGTGGGCGATGTCAAAGGCGGTGCGGCGGGTGGATTCGACCAGGTCGAAGATCTCCTGCCCTTCCTGCTCAGCAAGCACGCGGCCGAGTACCCGGCCTAGGAGTCGGATGTCTTCACGGACGTGATCGGCAGGCTGAGCAGACACGGAGGCTTCCTTCAACTACGGCGCGACTAAGACGTCACGGGCGCGACGTGCTTAGTAAACGTAGCCAAGTTCTACTCCCCTGTCTCGGCATCGGAGGTCGAACGATCGCGAGCTGGGATATTTGCACTATTTTTATTCAGCCCCTCAACTCGCAAAATAGACCGCTTGGTACACAACTACAGACCAAGCGGGCTACATTGCAGCGCATGGGAAACTACGACAACTCCAACGCACAAGAATGGTCCTTTGGTACGCGCTCGATCCACGCGGGCCAGCAAGTCGATCAGGATTACGGCGCGCGTAACCAGCCGATTTACATGACCACCAGCTACGTGTTCGACGATGCCCAGCACGCGGAGAACCGTTTCAACCTCTCGGATGCAGGCCCGATTTACACCCGCCTGACCAACCCGACGCAGCAGGCACTCGAAGACCGTCTCGCCTCGCTGGAGGGCGGCGTGGCAGCCACGGCGTTCGCCTCCGGCATGGCCGCGGAGACTGCCGCGATTCTCACTTTGGCGCAGGCGGGCGACCACGTTGTTACCTCCCCACGCCTCTACGGCGGCACCGAGACGCTGTTCCAGCACACGCTGCCAAAGTTGGGCATTGAGTTCACCTTCGTGGAAAACCCGGACGATCCCGCAAGCTGGCAGGCTGCCGTCCAGCCGAACACACGGGCGTTTTATGGCGAGACGTTCGGCAACCCGATCGCGGACGTGCTAGACATCCCGGCCATTGCAGAGGTGGCCCATAACAATCAGGTGCCGTTGATCGTCGATAACACGATGGCGACTGCCGCTCTGGTCAAGCCGCTTGAGTTGGGTGCGGACATCGTGGTCGTGTCCACGACGAAGTTCTACACCGGTAACGGCGCTGCGATTGGTGGCGCGATTATCGACGGCGGCAAGTTCGACTGGACCGTCCAGCGCGACGGCAAGGACGTCTTCCCACTGTTTACCACCCCGGATCCGGCGTACCACGGCCTGAAGTACGCGGACCTGGGCGCCCCGGCGTTCGCGCTGCGTGCCCGCGCCGGTTTGCTGCGCGACACGGGTGCGGCGATTTCGCCGTTCAACGCGTGGGTTGCGCTGCAGGGTATTGATACGTTGGCGCTTCGCGTGGAAAAGCACAATGCGAACGCGCTGAAGGTGGCGGAGTTCCTCGCGGGCCATGACAAGGTGGCCAAGGTCAACTACGCAGGCCTGGACGATTCGCCGTACAAGGCGACGAAGGACAAGTTGGGTCTGAAGTACACCGGTTCGGTGCTGTCGTTCGACATCGCGGGCGATCAGGATGACAAGACGAACGCGTGGAAGTTCATCGACGCGCTGAAGCTGCACTCCAACCTGGCCAACATCGGCGACGTGCGCTCGCTGGTGGTGCACCCGGCGTCGACAACGCACTCCCAGTCGGACGCTGCCGGCCTCGCTCGCGCTGGTATTACGCAGGCCACGGTGCGTTTGTCTGTCGGCATCGAGGATGTCGAGGACATTATCGCGGACCTCGAGCGCGGTTTCGCGGCGGTCTAAATGCTGGCTCCCGAAGGGCAGCTTGCCACGGTCGCCATCGGCGATGTTGTCACTGAAGCCGGCGAGGTGATCGCGGATACGCGCATTGCTTATCGACGATGGGGTGCACTGCAAGGCGACCCCAACGGCGTCAACAACGTCATCCTCGTCGAACACGCATTGACCGGCGACAGTGACGCCGCCGACTGGTGGTCCGAAGCCATCGGCCCCGGCAAAGCGCTAGACACCGACGAGTGGTGCGTGATCTGCACCAACGCACTCGGGTCGTGTTACGGCTCCACCGGCCCTGCGAGCGAGCACCCGGATGGTGGTGTGTGGGGCTCGCGCTTCCCCGCCATCACGATCCGCGACATGGTGCACGCCGAGCACGCCTTCCTTGACCGTCTCGGCATTGGGCGCGTCCACGCGGTCATCGGTGGATCCATGGGCGGCGCGCGCACTCTGGAGTGGACGCTGCTCTACCCCGAGCAAGCCGACTACGCGCTGGTGCTGGCCGTGTCTGCCCGAGCAAGCGCCTGGCAGATCGGTATCCAAACCGCGCAGATCACCTCGATCACCCAGGACCCAGCCTGGCAGGGTGGCGACTACCACGGCACCGGCCAGTCGCCGGATGCCGGGCTCGCCGCCGCGCGTCGCATCGCCCATCTGACCTACCGTGGCGAGCTGGAAATCGACGAGCGCTTCGGTACCTCCGCCCAGACCGGCGAAAACCCACTCGGACCATTCCGCCAAGACGACCAGCGCTTCGCCGTCCAGTCCTATCTGGAGCACCAGGGCAAGAAACTCACCGAGCGTTTCGATGCCGCCTGCTACGTCACCCTCACCGAAGCCCTCAACCGCCACGACATCGGCCGGGGCCGCGGCGGGCTGAACAAGGCGTTGGCATCCTCAACCGTGCCGACGATGATCGTCGGCGTCGACACCGACATTTTGTACCCCTACCACCAGCAGGAACACATCTCCCGAAACCTGGGCAACCTGCTAGCTATGTCGAAGTTGTCCTCCCCCGTCGGCCACGACGCCTTCCTCGTGGAGGCGCGCCAGATGGACCGGATCCTGCGCAACTTCATCAAACTCACCCACGAAATCCCGCCCGCCCGCGAGATCGCGTCACGCTACGGCGACTACGCGATCTAGGGGTTAAGACCCCAGCGCGTCCACCGACCAGGACAGCCACATCATGGTGGCGCCGAGGGCGGTGGTGAACGTGGCGTCGAAACGCTTGGAACGCACCGCAACCAGACCGATTACTTTGGAGTCGCAGGTCAGGCGCACCAGCGTGAGCCACAGCAGGGCCGCGCCAAGGGTGAACGTGGCGCGACGCCAGTGCTCGGTGGCGGCGAAGATGCCAGAGAGCACAAACCCGACGACAAACACGGCAACCCCGGTGCGCTGCGCCCACAATGGCAGGCGTGACGGGGCGTTGCCGCGGTCGTGAGGGTTATCCAGCGTCAACCCCGGAGGCAGCGAGGTGGCGGGGAGCTGGATGCGGGTGCTTCCCACGTTGTTACGCGTCCTGGTTCGGTTGCTGGTTCACGCCTGCTTGCCGCTCGGCGCTTTCGACGATGTTGCGCACCAGGAACGTGCGCGTCATCGGGCCGACACCGCCCGGGTTCGGGGAGACCCAGCCGGCCTTCTCCCACACGTCGGGGTGCAGGTCGCCGACGGTTTTGCCGTCGACGCGGGAGACGCCGACGTCGAGAAGCGCCGCGCCTTCCTTGATCATGTCGGCGGTGATCATGTGTGGCTTGCCAGCGGCAGCGATGATCACGTCCGCGCGGCGAGTCTCCGCGGCGAGGTCCTTGGTGCCGGTGTGACACAGCACGGTGGTGGCGTTGACATCGCGGGAGGTCAGCATCAGCGAGATCGGACGGCCCACCGTCACGCCGCGGCCAATAACACAAACGATGGCGCCGTTGAGATCCACGCCGAAGCGCTCGAGCAGCTTGATGGAGCCGTTCGGGGTGCACGGCAGCGGGGCCGGCTCGTTGAGGACGAGTTTGCCCAGGTTGACCGGGTGGAGGCCGTCGGCGTCCTTGTCCGGGTCGATCAACTCCAGGATCCGGTTCTCATCCAGGTGCTTCGGCAGCGGCAACTGGACGATGTAGCCGGTGACGGAATCGTCGCGGTTGAGCTCGTCGATAACCGCCTCAAGCTCCTTTTGAGTGGTCTCCGCAGGCAGGTGCTTCTGAATGGAGGCAATGCCGAGCTCTTCGCAGTCCTTGTGCTTCATGCGCACGTAGTTCTGGCTGGCGGGGTCTTCGCCGACAAGCACCGTCGCCAGCCCCGGGGTCACCCCCTGTTCCTTCAGTCGCGCCACGCGCTCGCGCAGGTCCGCGAAAATCTCCTCGCGGTAGAGTTTTCCGTCCAGTTTGATCGCAGTCACGGCCCCAATCCTAGACTCTTGTGCGTGCTCCACATCATCTATGACAATCCGGCCATTGGCGGCAATGCTGGCGCGGCGATCCGCCTTGCGGCAAATACCGGCGCGCAGCTGCATTTCGTCGAGCCGCTCGGCTTCAATTTTGACGACAAACACCTCAAACGCGCAGGCCTGGACTACCACGATCTTGCAGACGTGGTCATCCACCCCAACATCGACGTCTGCTTCGACGCGTTGGAAGGCTCCCGCATTTTCGCGTTCACCGCGCACACCGACCACCACTACCACGAGGTGCAATACCAGGACGGCGACGCGTTGCTGTTCGGCAACGAGGCCAACGGCATCCCGGGGGAGCACCTCGCCCACCCGCGGATTACGTGTCAGGTGCGGATTCCGATGTTGCCGTCGCGGCGCAGTATGAACCTGACGAACTCGGCGTCAGTCGCCATCTACGAGGCCTGGCGCCAGCTCGGGTTCCCCGGCGCTTTGTGACAGCGGCGGCAACTCGCGGGCGCGCAGCTTATCGACGAGCCCACGCGCCTGGTCCTCCTCCATATCCCGACACGTCACACTGAAGGCGCCGGGCACCAGGTCCAGGTCAACGCTGGCCAAGCCGAGTCTGCGCTGCAGCGGGTCCTGGTTAAAGGTCAGTTCCTGGATGTGTGGGACGTCCACCATCTGGAACCAGCGCCCGATCCGCCCTGCCGTTGTCGTGACCGCGTCGGCGCGGACCTTGACCGTTTGACGTTTCCAGTCGAACGGTGAGATCCACCGGGCGCTGCGCGGGGAGCGGAAATCTACGTTGTCCAGATCGGTCAGTTCAGCGCCGGTTAGCGGACCGACTGCATCGATCACGGCCATCGCCTGTTCCCACGTCCCCACTGGCAGAATCTTCGACGTGCCGGTTTGCTTGTTACGTTCCGAGCCATAACCCGCCGCCACGACAGAGACCGTCCACCATCCGAACGGGCGCCAGAACATTGGCTGGCGCAACTGCACCGCGTGGATACGCGAGCGAGGCATTGCTTGCCGACGACGATTCGCCAACCCATACGTCAAGTGGAACACCTCCCCGTCCTTCGTCGCGTTGAAGCGCCACGACTGGTCGATCGTGCGCCAAATGCGGGGCATAAAACCCACCACAACAGGGATGATCGCCGCGGCGGTCACATCCGTCCACAGTGGAATCGTCGACCACGCCAGTGTGAATACGGTCGACATTTGCAATGTGGTGCCGATCAGCGAGCGGCGAATCGGGATCGGCGGCACCAACATGTTCGGTGCGTATTCGGCCCCGGCAGCGGCGGCGCTCTCAAGCGAACGCTTTACTGGCCCGTCAATGCGGGCCAGGATCTGCGCGCGGACCTCTTCTGCTTCCTCGCGCGGAAGGTATGTGATGTCCAAACCTGAACTGGCACTGCCTGCGGCCTCGATACGCACGGAGGCAAGCCCAAACAGTCGCGGTGCAAAGGATTCGACTACGTCAACAGCCTGCACACGGTCGTAGCGCGCGGTGCGGATTTGGTTGGTAAGCACACCGCGGCGGGTCTCCACTTCTTCGTCGCCTACCTTGAATCCGCTGCGACGCCACCACACCTGGGACACCGCGAAAATCACCACGAGCGCAGCCACAAGGCCTGCGGCTGCCCATGCAATGTCGGTGGGGCCGACGTTTTCGCGCTGCATCCACCGATAAATCGGCATGGTGAAGTTGAACAGGGCGAGTGTCGCTAGGGCCAGCATGAACGTCCACACACGCAACAGTGGCGTGAGCCTATGGACGTGGCGGTAGCCCTCCATGCCGGGAATCGTCGATACGCGTCTGCTTGTCACAGCCCACTCATCCGCTCACGAGCCTTCAGCGCAAGGCGATCCCGCAACGCATCCGCATCCGCCGCAAGCAGTCCCGGCAGATCCGAGTTGGACGAATTCGACGCCGTATGCACCGTCAGCTCCTTCAGCCCCAGGGCACGTGTGATCGGCCCCGACTGCACATCCACGAACTGAATGCGCCCATACGGAATCACTGTGATCGTGTGGAACATCTTGCCGGTGCTCAGCACCAGTTCGTCCTCGGTCTCCAGCCAACCCATGTTGCGGACCTGGTACGGGATAAGGAAGAAGCGCCAGATGAAGATCACCGTGAAAATCCCCAGCGGGATCAGGAATCCCCAGCCCCACTCGCGGTAGGCCAAATATAGGCCACCGCACACGCCGATGGTCCACAGGGCATTCGACACCAGCATCGGCCACATCAACTTCGGCGACACTTTGTGCATCTCCTCGACCGAGGACGGCAAAGGCTGCACCGGGCTATGCACGCCGGTAGTGGGCTGGACTGCAGTGTTCGGACCTGCAGTGTTTGGTCCGGGGTGATGTTCAGGGCTTCCGCTGAGCGCTTCAGACATGGCGATCACGCTACCAGCAGCCCCAGACACGGCCTTGCTCATGACAGGGCTCATCGAAGCATTCATCGGAAGTCCCTCGATCCCCGGGAGAGCAGCTCCCCTACCTCCAACGGTTCGAACCGGTCCGCCACCACGGACACTGCCCCGGAAGCATTTTGCACAATCCCGCGTACGACGAGCGCTTTCGCAGTGCGGGCAAGGACGCGTTGCTTCTTCCACAACCCGACTGAGATAACCACGTTGACCAGCCCGGTTTCATCCTCCATTCCCAAAAATGTCACACCACCTGCAGTGACCGGATGTTGGCGGTGCGTCACCACTCCGGCGATGCGCACGCGAGTGCCGTCCTCCACGCCATGCAGCAGTTGTGCAACCGGAATAACGCCTCGCTCCTCCAGCGATTCGCGCACCATCTCTACTGGCATGAGCTCCGGGGTCACCCCTGTGGCTGCGATGTCAGCCACCATGAGTTCGAACGAGTTCATGCCAGGCAGCGCCGGCGCCGAGATCGCCGATAATCCGGGCAGCATGCCGTGGCGTTCCGTGGCAGCGATACCCGCTTGCCACAATGCTTGTCGACGAGACACCTCAAAGCAGTCCAACGCCCCCGCCCGCGCGAGCGCCTCGACATGGTCGACGCTCAGGTCAGCCCGGCGCGATAGATCCGCAATATCGGTAAACGGTGCCGCTGCTTCGATCCGGTCGGCGGCATCCGCACCTAAGCCACGGACGAGCCCGAGCCCCATCCGGATCGTTGAGGAATCAATGCAGCGCGCCTCGCGCCCCGACGCGTTGACCGACACTGGCAGTACCTCTACCCCGTGCCGGCGTGCGTCCTGTACCAGCGACTGTGGTGAGTAGAATCCCATCGGTTGCGCCCGCAGCAATCCCACGCAGAACTGCGCCGGGTAGTGGCATTTAAACCAGGCGGAGAAGTACACCAAAGAGGCGAACGACTGGGAGTGCGATTCCGGAAACCCGTATGCGGCGAACGCCACGATCTTCTGCCACAGCCGTTCTGCGACTTCTTCGCTGATTTGGTTGGTGGCCCAGCAGCCTTCGAAAAACCTCGCGCGCAACGCGGCCATCTTGGCCGGTGAGCGTTTCGATCCCATCGCGCGCCGAAGCGCATCCGCCTCACGTCCGGAAAAACCAGCCGCATCGACGCAGATCTGCATGAGTTGCTCTTGGAACAGCGGGATCCCCAGTGTTTTGCCAAGGGATCGCTCGAGCACCGGATGGTCGTACACGACCGGCTCTAGCCCGTCGCGACGCCGCAGGTACGGATGCACCGAACCACCCTGGATTGGACCAGGGCGGATCAAGGCCACCTGCACGACCAGGTCGAAAAACCTGCGCGGCTTCAACCTAGGCAGCGTGCCCATCTGTGCGCGCGATTCAACCTGGAACACGCCGACGGAATCGGCGCGGCAAAGCATGTCGTACACGGCGTCGTCGTCAAGCGAAAGCTCCCACAAATGCACCTTGCGGCCTGTGGTTTCCTCCACGAGATCCACCATGTGGTGCAGCGCTTCGAGCATGCCGAGCCCCAGCAGGTCGAACTTGACCAGGCCAGCGGAGGCACAGTCATCTTTATCCCATTGCACCACCGAGCGATCTGCCATGCGCGCCCATTCGACGGGGACGACGTCGGCGATGGGACGGTCACAAATCACCATGCCACCAGAGTGAATGCCCAGGTGACGCGGCTGCCCCTTGAACTGCGCTGCAAGTTGCTCCACAGCCTCGGGCGGATCTGAAAGCCCCTTCGACCAACTATCCGCAGCGCCCTGTGCGTATCCGAGCGCACGCGCGGCATCACGGACCGCCCCTTTCGTGCGGTACGTAATCACGTTAGCTACCTGCGCCGCATTGTCGCGCCCATATGTGTCGTAGACGTACTGAATGACCTCCTCTCGCCGGCCTGACTCAATGTCTAGGTCAATATCTGGTGGTCCGTCACGGTCGGGAGATAGGAAACGCTCGAACAGGAGGCCTGCCTCGATCGGCTCGACATTCGTGATCCCGAGGGCGAAACACACCGCCGAGTTCGCCGCCGAACCACGTCCTTGGCACAAAATGTTCTGCTTCGCGCAGAAATCCACGAGGTCGTAAATGATCAGGAAGTAGCCGGGAAAGTTCAGCTCCTCAATCACGCTCAGTTCGTAGCGGATCTGCTTCATCGCCTGGTTGCGCACATCCGCACTCCGCGTCGCGTACCGGAACTGCGCGCTCGCCAACGTCAGATCCCGCAGATGATCCATCTCGCCTCGCCCGCTTGGCGTTGGGTAGCGCGGCAGTTCAGGCGCGACAAGATTCAGCGTGAACGCGCACTGCTTTGCCAACTCAACGCTGTAATCCAGCATGTGTTTGCATCCCGGCAGCATGCGTTCGAGCTGCTCGCCAGAGCGCAGCCAGTTCGCACCCATCGGATGCAAGTCCCCGTGTGCTTGCGCAAGTGCTTCTCTGCGAGCCAACGCACGCTTCGCCGCAGCCAACCTCGCCTGCTCACGCGTGGCTGCCGCCGGAACTGCTGTGACAATGGCCGGGAGGTGATCAAAACGATCGAGCATTGCGTGCCGGTCAGCGTCTTCAGGAGTCATCGAAACTTCATATTCTCGCACCACATTGTCCTGGCCAAAGGTTTCGACCATGTGGTCGATTTCATCGACCCACTGCCACCCCGCGAGCGCAACGCAGGTGCCACCTAGTTCTGCACCAATAAGCTCCAACGGTGGATACGCCACTGCATCCTTTTCCCGCGTCCCCATGTGTGCATCTGCCATAAGATGCGACAGGCGCCGATACCCCTCAGGCCCACACGCAATTACAGGAAGCACCCGCTGGCCCAATGTCAGCTCGGCCCCAAATACGGTGTCCAGCCCTGCAGCTGCAGCAGCCTCTGCAAACTTGACTGCCCCATAGAAGCCGTCGCGATCCAGCAGGCCAAGGGCGTTCAACCCCAAATCCGCAGCGCGCGCGACAAGGTCTTCCGGCTCGCTCGCCCCATCGAGAAAACTATACGACGACACCGCGTGGAGTTCCACGAACGGAACTTGCGGCTCGCTACGGCGCGGTCGCACAGGACCTGCGCCAGGCAGCATGCCTGTGCGCCCCACCGGCACCGGCTCTGGCCCGGGACGTCCCGAAAGGATGCGCTCTAGCCGCGACCACGAAAGTGGCGCTCCCCCATTGAATCTCATGGCGAGAACACTATCATGATTCGAAACTGTGTGCTACATTTTTCGAAAACCCAGAACAAACTGCTTTGTTCTAAAAAATAGACTAAGCGGTACATAGGGTGCTAGATTCTCACCCGTCAAACTTTCCCAATAAACAAGGAGACATCATGCGTATCAAGCGCACCCTCGCAACCGTTGCTGCTGCAGCACTCGCCACCACCGGGCTGGTCGCTTGCTCCAACGAGTCCAACGACGCCACCGAGACCACCGCCGCAAACGGCGAGAACGTCACCGTCAAGATCGGTACCACCGAGGCCGACCAGGAGGCCTGGACTGTATTCAAGCAGCTCGCTGCAGACAACGGCATCGAGCTCGACATCGTGCATTTCTCCGACTACTCCCCGGTCAACGAGGCTCTCGCACAGGGAGAGCTGGACGTGAACAAGTTCCAGCACATTAAGTACCTCGCCGAGTACAACGCTGCTTCCGGCAACGACCTCAAGGTTGTCGGCTCCACCGAGATCGTCCCGCTCGCACTGTTCTGGAAGGACCACGACTCGCTCGACGGCATCGAGGGCCAGTCCGTCGCCATCCCGAACGACCCGTCCAACCAGGGCCGCGCCATCAACGTGCTGGTCCAGGCCGGTCTGCTTACCCTCAACGACAACGTCGCTGACCCGCTGACCCCGACCCCGGCCGAGATCAACAAGGACGAGTCCAAGGTCACCGTCACCCCGGTCGACGCGTCCCAGACCCCGAACGCTTA
This sequence comes from Corynebacterium sp. HMSC070H05, assembly GCF_001837615.1. Taxonomy (NCBI): domain Bacteria; kingdom Bacillati; phylum Actinomycetota; class Actinomycetes; order Mycobacteriales; family Corynebacteriaceae; genus Corynebacterium; species Corynebacterium sp. HMSC070H05. The sequence goes on along the minus strand of NZ_KV833339.1, from coordinate 147,910 downwards.
CAACGAAGGCAAGCCGGCCATCATCAACAACACCTGGCTGGACCGCGCAGGCATCGAGCCGAGCCTGGCCGTGTTCGAGGACGACCCGGAGTCCAAGGAAGCAGAGCCGTACATCAACGTGTTCGCTGCTCGTTCCGAGGACATTTCAGATGAAACGCTGAACAAGCTGGTCGAGCTGTGGCAGACCCCGGAGGTCGCTGAGGCTACCGCCAAGGACTCCAAGGGCACCTCGGTTCCGGTCTACCGCGACCAGAAGGAACTCAACGACATCCTCGACCGTCTGCAGAACAAGTAAGCACAAGAAGCAATAAGGAGCGCGTAGATCATGCGTACCAAGCGTTTTCTCGCAGCGGCGGCAGCCTCTGTCATCGCCGCAACCTCTTTGGTGGCGTGCTCGTCGGAAACGGAGTCGTCGACAAGCAGTGCTGATGGCGACGCTGTGACCGTCAAGATCGGCACCACCGACGCAGACCAGAAGGCCTGGAGTGTCTTCGCGGACGAAGCCCAGAAGGCCGGCATCGAGCTCGACATCGTGCGTTTCTCCGAGTACCCGCAGGTCAACCCAGCACAGACCGAGGGTCAGATCGAGATTTCGAAGTTCCAGACCATCAACTACCAGGCCCAGTACAACGCCACCGCTGGCAAGGACCTGCGCATCATTGGTTCTGGCGAGATCAACGTGCTTGGCCTGTACTGGAAGGACCACGACTCGCTCGACGGCAT
>NZ_KV833339.1:40047-147087 GCF_001837615.1 Corynebacterium sp. HMSC070H05 | reverse complement strand
GACCACGACTCGCTCGACGGCATCGAGGGCACCGAAATCGCTGTCCCGAACGACCCGTCCAACCAGGGTCGCGCGATCAACGTGCTGGTTCAGGCTGGTCTGCTGAAGCTGCGCGAAGGCGCGCCGAAGCTCACCCCGACCCCGGCGGACATCGATAAGGATGCCTCCAAGGTCAAGGTTGTCGCTGTGGATGCGTCCCAGACGCCGAACGCCTACAACGAAGGCCGCCCGGCTGTGATCAACAACAACTGGCTGGCACGCGCAGGTATCGACCCGGCTTCCTCGGTCGCGGCCGACGATCCGAACTCCGAGCTTGCGGAGCCGTACATCAACGTATTCACTGTCTCAGGCGATGACCTGGACAACGAGACGTACGCCAAGTTGGTCGACGTCTGGCAGTCGCCGGAGGTCACCGCAGCGCTTGACGAGGATTCCAACGGCACCGCCGTGCAGGTCCAGCGCAGCAAGGAGGAACTCAACGAGATCCTCGACCGACTTGTGGAGGAGTACAAGTAAATGACAACAACCGGCACCCGGATTGAGTTCCGGAACGTATCCAAGGTTTTCAAAACCAAAGAGCGCGAGGTCAAGGCCGTCGATGACGTCACCTTGACCGTCGAGCCAGGCGAAATCCTCGGAGTGATCGGCTACTCGGGTGCCGGCAAGTCAACGCTTGTCCGCCTCATTAACGGCCTTGATATGCCAACCTCGGGCGAATTGCTTCTCGACGACACCAACGTCGCCGGTATGCCCGAGCGCAAACTCCGGGAGATCCGCCGCAACGTCGGCATGATCTTCCAGCAGTTCAACCTCTTTTCCTCCCGTACCGCAGCGGGCAACATCGAGTACCCGCTGAAACTGGCCGGTGTGGACAAGAAGGAACGTAAGCGTCGCGTTGCTGAACTGCTCGACTTCGTCGGTCTGTCTGACCGTGGCGAGAACTACCCGGAGCAACTCTCCGGCGGCCAGAAGCAGCGCGTCGGCATCGCGCGAGCACTCGCAACCAACCCGTCGCTGTTGCTTGCCGACGAAGCCACGTCCGCACTCGATCCCGAAACCACCCACGAGGTGCTCGGAGTGCTGCGTCGCGTCAACGAAGAACTCGGCATCACCATCGTGGTAATCACCCACGAAATGGATGTCATCCGAGCCATCGCCGACAAGGTTGCCGTAATGGAGAACGGTCGTGTTGTGGAGTACGGCGGGGTCTACGACGTCTTCGCCAACCCGCAGACCCCCGTCGCGCAGCGTTTCGCAGCGACGAGCCTGCGCAACACCCCCGATGATGTTGAGCGCGCCGAACTGCTGACCAAGCCTGGCCGCCTGTTCACCGTGGATCTTTCCGAGGACTCCGGGTTCTTCGGCGCCGCCGAGACCGCCCGCACGCGCGGTGTTGTCATCGAGCCGGTCCACGCCGGCATCACCACCTTGCAGGAACGTTCCTTTGGCAAGATGACCGTCCGCCTCAACGGCGACGACGCCGCTATCAACGAATTCCTGGCCACACTGCAGCGCAGCACCGAGATTGAGGAGATCACCCGATGACCGAATACCTGCTCGCTGAACCGAACTGGGACAACCTCGGCCCCACCTTCCTCGACGCCATCGGCGACACCCTGTGGATGGTCGCCATCACCATGATTGTTGGTGGCTTCTTCGGCCTGGTGTTGGGCATGCTGCTCTACACCACCCGACCAGGTGGCATCCTGCGCAACAACGTGGTCTACACCCTGATCAACGTTGCGGTGAACTTCTTCAGGCCAATCCCGTTCATCATCATGATCGCGATGCTGTACCCACTGACTCTGGAGGTCGTGGGCACCACCATCGGCCGTGCCGCTGCAACGTTCGTGATGTGTTTCTCCGCCACGTTCACCGTGGCGCGCATCGTGGAGCAAAACCTCGTCGCGATCGACCCCGGCGTCATCGAGGCCGCACGCTCCATGGGCGCAGGCCCCTGGAAGATCATCACCTCGGTGATCCTGCCGGAGGCACTCGGCCCGCTAATCCTGGGTTACACCTTCATCTTCATCGCGGTTATCGATATGTCCGCGATGGCCGGCTACATCGGCGGCGGCGGTGTGGGTGACTTCGCCATCGTGTACGGCTACCGCGCCTTCGAGCCACAAGTCACCTGGGCTGCAGTCCTGGTCATCGTGGTGATCGTGCAGCTCGCTCAGTTCCTGGGCAACTGGCTGTCCAAGAAGGTCATGCGCCGGTAGATTGAAGTGCCATGAAGGTAGCGGCGTTCGACTTCGATGGCACTCTCCACCACCCTCCCCACGGTTTCGACCAGGAGGATATCGCCGCAATAGATGCCTGGCGCAAAGCCGGGCATCTTGCCATTTCTGCCACCGGACGCTCCCGTACAGCGCTCGCCCACGGCATGGCCGGCAGCACGCTAGCGTTCGACTACCAGGTGCTGTCCAACGGTGCATCAGCTACCGACGGCGCCAACCGCGACCTGCTCTTCAGCCACGAACTCGACGGTGCCGTCCTGCGTGCCGCCGTGGAACAGTTCGGGGAGCGCGAGGGACTGGCTATTTTCGGCACCACCATCGGACGTGTCGACGGCGTGTTTGCCAACAACACCGGCCGTACCCACGACTTCACGGCTCACTTCACGCCGATGGGGATTCGCGACATCCCGGACCACCAGTTCGCTGTCATTCCGTTCTGGATTCCTGACAACGACGCGCTGCGCGCCGAAGTCATCGCCTGGGCCACCAAACTCGGCGACGTAGAAGTCGCCCAAAACCAGGACTACATCGATCTGATGGCACCAGGCCGCTCCAAGGGTTCAGGGATCCTCGAGCTGTTCGAGGTACTCGGCATCAACCGCGATGGCGTTGAGCTCTACACGTTCGGCGACTCATGGAACGACCTGAGTATGCATACCCTCGCCGACCACTCGCACTGCTTCCACCACTCCCCCACCGACGTGAAAGCAGCCACAGACCACGTCATCGGGTCAGTGGCTGAGGTGCTCGACGAGTACATCTAGGACCTGGTTTCGCCCCCGCCCGGCATCACCTAACGTGGCTGCACGCTGAGCGCGCCCCAGGCGGAGCCTTCCTTGGGGGCCTTGCCGCAGGAATCGACAATCCCGCTGACCGGACGCTTTTCCAGTTCGACGACGTACTCCCCACCGGCGGTGGTGACGTTGACGGTGGCGGTGGTGTCGTCGATACGCACAGGCGCAACGTCGAACTCCCCGTAACGAGGCTCAGCGACCTCGCTGGCAACAGCAATCTCGGCCACCTGTTCCACAGGACTGAGCGTGCCGCGACCGCGATTGCCGGGTACGAAGTATTCGCCCCGCTTCGCTGCTGTGAGCATCGCGTCGGTGGCCTCCACGTTCATGCGGCCGAAACTGTATGCCCAAGGCATGAGCATCATGGTTGCGGCGAAGCGGTGGCCCTTGATGTGGGAAACCTCCCACACGACATCGTTGCCGGGGCCGAACGGGTAGCGCTCGTGCAGTGCGTTGACCAGCGGGCGACCCTTCACTGCGCAGCAGACATCGCGCTTGGCGTGGGTGCAGATCAGCAGCAGCGGGCGTTCGCGGCGCACTCCACCGTTCTTACCGGGACCCGACAGGTCGAGGTTCAAAATGTCTTCTGGCCCGTCCACATGGAGGACCTCGGTGATGCCTTCGTCGGCGAAGACGAGATAGAGGTGGTGATCCTCAATGTTGCGACCTTCGCGCGTTGGATGGCGGATGAGCAGCAGGGATGCGTCGTATTCGTCGAGGTGTTTGGAGATTTTGGGGGTGATTTCTTCGCCAAGTGCGGCGTTGGAAATCACGTCGCGGGGCCACGGGTCGGGCCACTCAAAGATGACGTAGGTAGCGCCGGGCTTGGCGGTGCCGGGCAGCGGTTCAACCTCAACATCTGAGCAGGGCAATTGTCGCATGTCACCACCATAGCCAAGCTTGGCCTAACTTATTAGATGACCCATTTGAACAACATTCACTTCTGTAACAGTTAGATAACCTTTTGGGTATTTCGCTCTGAGGCTTTTGTTCTGATTCCTCCTGCTGGTTACGGTGGCTTAATGCAAAAAAATTCCGGTTCCTTCCGCGCTGCGGTCGTGGGCGCTTGCGTAGCGACGATCGCTGCCTGCACCGCCTGCACCACACCCAGCTTCGGGGCCGGCGAAACGGTGGCCAGCAGCTTGTCCGCCAGCTCTCCGCGTCTGAAACCGTTGGGCAACGCTGACCCGTCTCCGAAGACGCAGCGCCCGTCGGCACCGTCACAGCTTGTGGTCACCGCGGTCCGTGTTGGCGCACATGAGGGATTCGACCGCGTCGTGGTGGATCTTGAGGGCGACGGGGATCCGGGTTGGTTTGTGGATTACACCTCCACCCCGATGCAGGAGACCACCGGCCAGCCGTTGAAGGTAGCGGGTAACGCGTTTTTGAACATCAACGTCGACGGCACCGTTTATCCGTTTGAGATGGGTAAGGATTCCGATGTTGAGGTGAAGATGGCTGGCGATACCGGCAACGTCATCGACGTGATCAGCGCCGGCACTTATGAGGGCCGCAGCCAGGTCGTGGTGGGTCTGCGCTCTGCCTTGCCGTATTCGGTGCAGGTGCTGGAGGACCCGAAGCGCGTGGTCGTCGACATCGTCCAGAACTAATCGCAGCGCTAAACCCCCACCGTTAATACACCGCCTCGACGCGCCAGCTGCGTCTGCTCCACACAAGCAACCAGCCTGTGACAGCGCCGTCTGGTCCGCCTTCGCGCCCGACGACTTGCATGCGCGCAAGCCGTCCTGTGGCCCCTTCGGTTTGGGCCCACCATCCTTCATCCACGGGCCACGGCCCGGCCCAGCCGGTAACCAGAAACCGGCGATCGCCCCAGGCCAGGGCGTACGGCGTGGTTGAGAGCAGCACTTCGGCGGTGACGATGACGGGGGTTGCGGTGTCGTCGATAAGCGCGATGCGCGAGGCGGGGTGCTCAATGCCGCCGCCGAGGCGCGCAGGCAGCGGTGCTGGGATCGCTCCGGGCCACGACCGCTTGTCGACGACCGGCCCCGCCTCCCCGTACGGCACCATCTGCACCCGTTCTGCCACGCCACGGCCGCCGACGAGCCGGGGTTGGAGCACCGCGTCGATGCCGAGTTGGGATTGCACGCGTTCCACGACGCGGCGGGCGGTGTCGGTGGAGGCGCCGTCGGCCCACAGTTCGCCGACGGGTTCGGGCGCGGCGAGTTCGAGTGGTTCCAGGATGAGACTTGTAATTTCGCCTGCGCCGCCGCCAGTGAGCCAGCCGTCGAGTTGCCAGCGCACACGGTCGGCGGTGGCGGCCTCGGTGAGTGCTTCGCGGGTGCGCCAGACGCGTTCGACACGGGTGCCGTCGCCAAGTTCGGCGGTCACCTTCAGCCGCAGGCAGTTCCGCCCCGTTTCCTTCAGCCGTTCGTGCAGGCTGGCGGCCAGCGCACGGGCGGCGAACGCTGCAGCATCAACTCGGTCGATCGGGTCCTCCGGAGTGATCGCCACCGCGAGGTCCTCCACGGGAATTTCGGGCGCGACGCGGCGGTCCGGCGTGGCTGCGGCGATCCGGTAGATGAGCATCCCGGACTGGCCGAAGCGCGTGGTGACAGCCGCCGGGGGCAGCGCCGCCAACTGCCCGAGCGTGGAAATCCCCAACTGCCCCAACGCCCGCACCGTGTCCATGTCCGCGCCGAGCGCTTCTTCGGCGACGAGCACACCGAGTGGCTGGTCTGCCAGGAACGTCGCCGACTGCCCCTGCGCCACCACGTCAGATGAGCGCGAGGCGATCACTGCGGTGGCGATCTCGTCGGCGGCACCGGCAAGGGCGTCGATGCCGCGGCGCGAGGCGGCGTCGATAAGCATCTCGAGCGCACGGTCCTCACTGCCGTGGAACTTGCCCGCGGCCTCAAGGTCCGCAACGACAAGGCCTGGGCGCAGCACTTCTACGCTCGCCGCGACATCGTCGAGACCCGCTGCAAGTGCTGCGAACATCCGGCCGTCGCGGTCGGCGTTGTCCTCCACCACCGTCAGCTCCGGCGCTGCCGCCTGTGCGTTTCGCACCCGCATCCCACGCCGGATGCCCACTTGGCGGGCTGCCTGCGAGCACGCCTTCACCCTGTGGTGCGCAGCAATCGCAATGGGTTCTATCAACTCGTCGCCGGACTCCAGCTTCGCAGCCTGCACGGGCCAGTCCGGAAACCACAACGCCGCTGCTCTCATGTGACCAGTCGCAGCTTTCGCCTATCGACGACCCGCTCACCACCAGCACCCAACGTCACCCGTGCACTCGCCGGACGATAGCCCTTACCTTCTGCGCGCACGTCGAAATCGATCCCGGTAATGCGCCCTGTGCCTCTGCCGATGCCGTGGAATTGTGCGAGCGTGCCCGTCAGCGTGAGCGCCGGCGACGGCACCGCAACGTTGACACACACAAGCGCCGCTTGCCCTTTCCGGATCCTGGCCAGCAGCGGCCGGGCGCGCACCGGGGTGAGCTGGAACGGGCTGCGGGTGTGCAGCACCACCAGGTCAAGCCCTTCGGCGAGCACGCCCGCCACCGAGAGGTCGTCAATACCCGGCTCCGGCACCGCAACGACCCGCTCAAGCGCATCGGCGCCGATCGCGGCATACGACAACTCCGGCCAACCCACCACGCCTGCGCGCCCACCGGCTTCCACCACCTGGCCGATGAGCTCCACGATCAGCGCCGGGGTGTCGCTGACGTGCGTGACCGCCCTTCGCGCCAAGCCACCATTCGGCAACACAGTCGAAAGACCACCGCCGATCGTGAGCACCTCAGTATCAGCAGCAACCTCCTGAGGGACCTCCCCGCCGAGCGCAGCCATACGCGCACGCAGCTCTGCGATCTGCTCAGCACGCGTCGGCTGAGCAGGCGCTTCGCCCACTTCATGCAGGTGCGCCGCCGCAGATAACGCTCGAATAGGTGTTCCACTCACGCCAGATAGTATGCACCCCGGGGTCGACGCAGGCAACGCCCCTGGTCGAACAGGCTTGCTAAATTATTTTCAACTTCTTTTCGCTGTTCAAGGAATGAAAGTCTTTCACGCGAATCAGCTTTTGTATACGCATTGAACCAGATTGAGTACGCTCAGCAGCATCATTTCCTATCCGAACATTCGCACAGCTGAAGGAGGCAGACTGATGGAGCGGGTTCCAATTCAACCGCAAACGCTCGCATGGGCACGTCAGGTATCTGGTCTCACAGTAAGCGAGCTAGCAAATGCAATCGGAGTGAAGGCAAAGCAGATTGACGCCTTTGAAACCGGCACCGCGAAGCCAACGTTCAAACAACTGGTCAATGTAGCGAAAAAACTCGACCGCACACCCGCATTTTTCTTCACCGAACCGCCAGCCCAAGCAGATGTCCCCCCTACGGTTGATTTCCGGCAGTCCCCCGAAGCCGATGGGCTCGACGCAGCCACCACTAAAGCGCTGCGAAGGGCGGAACGCTACCGCGAGATCATGCTGGAGTACAGCCAACCTTCTCACGCCGGAATCACATTCCCTACCGCTTTTCACTGGGGCACAGAGCAGCAGGCAGCAGCAGCGATGCGTTCTCTGTTGGAGCTCGAGCCTTCTTTTGTTCCTACCGGACCAACAAAGGACGCTGGCTTCAAAATGTGGCGCGACCTTTTGGAAAACCATGGGATCATGGTGTTCCAAACTTCGGATGTGGAACGTGGAGTCTTCCGCGGCCTCTCTGTCTATCACGACGTGTTGCCGATTGTTCTACTCAACGGAAAAGACAGCTCTGCAGGAAAGACGTTTACCCTTTTCCATGAATTGGGCCACCTCATCAACCGCAGCAGCGGGTTGTGCTTGCTCGAGGAGACCGACACTGAAGAAGCGTTAGTTAACTCTTTCGCTGCACACTTTCTTATGCCAGGGGCAGCAGTTTCGGAGAAACTATCTGGCCTAGATAGCGATGACCTCGTCGGCGTAATTGCCACCCACTTCAAGGTAAGCCGGGTTGCTGCGGCTATTCGGCTCAAAAACCTCGGTGTGGTCAACGAATCGGCCGTGAAACGTGAAATGTCGTTAAGCAATTCCGCATGGAAACAAGAACGCGACCAGATGAAAAAGAAGGAAGCCGGGCCAGCATATTGGCGGATGCGTTACCGGGATCTCGGCGCAACGTACGTGGGCACGGTGGCTCGTGCGTTAGAAGAAGAGAAAATTAGCATTCTCGATGCATCGTATTTCCTCGATTCGCGTGTACCAACCGTCGACAAGCTGATTGATGCCTATCGAAGTGAGGCAGGATGACTTCCTACACCTTCGATGCCAACATCTTGATCAACATGGAGCGTTGGTATCCCCGCGAACATTTCGCGAGTGTTTGGAGCAATGTCGAAGAGTTGATCACAGATGGTCGCGCCTGCATTTGCGGGATGGTCGAAGAAGAGATCAAGCGAGGTACCGACGACCTTCACAAATGGACAAGATCCATTGATGAATTCGTCCATCCACACACGGAGCAGGACTATGAGATAGCAGCCAAAATCTCAACCGCCCACCCAGACTGGGTAGTTGAGAAACAAAACGCCGCTGATCCCTTCGTCATCGCGCATGCAGCAATCGAGGGGTCGATCCTCGTGACTCAGGAAACAAGAAAGGGACCCGGAGTTCAAGGCCGGAATTTGAAGATTCCCAATGTCGCCGACGAGCATGGTGTCACATGCATCAATTTTTTCGGCCTACTCAAGGCTGAGAACTGGAGGTTCTGACATGATCCCGATCAGCGCCAACGAGGTCCGTAGCCGCGTCACTCCGATCCCCACACCCGCCATCGTGCGCGCGCTGGGTTCGCTGGCTGTGGGCGGTTCCGTGGGCGTGATGGTGTCCGAAGCGCCGCTGGGCATCAAGGCGATCACAGCACTGGTCTGCGTCGTTGTTGCTATCGCGGTGACGTGGTTGCACCCCTACCGGAAGCAGATTGTGGCGTTTGCGGAGGAGAAAAATGTCAGCAGGGTGCCGTCGATAAGCATGGTTGTGCCGCTCATGGTGTGGTGGCTGGTACTCATGATGGGCCCGCTGGTGCACTGGTCCGCGGTGGCGGGGCTGCTGGTTGGCATCCTTGCGGCAGTGGCGGCGTGGTTGCTGTACCCGCACGTGGACGGCACGCGGCGCCTCGCGTACGCATAGAACTACTAGAAAGAATCTACTCGAAAGGCTTTCTAGTAGACGAGTTTTCGCAGCTCAACCTAGAAACATTCCCTTTCGAGTAGCTTTCTAGTAGCTTTCGAGCTACCGCAAAGGCCCTTCCAAAAGCCATACCGCCCGAGGGTCCCGCGGACCTTTACCGCGCCATTGAATAAGGCCCTCCTCCCGCAGCGCTTTCAACGCGCGGCGGGCAGGCGGGTTCGAAATCCCCAAGGCATCTGCAACCTCCCCCGTAGACATTGGCCCGCCTTTCGCTTGCATGACTGACAGGGCGCTGCCGGCGTGAGGCGGGAGGGAGTCCGCGGTCTTCGGATCAAGCCGTTGAACCGCCTTCAACGTGAGCAGAACACTTCCGCTCGTCTGCTGGTAAATCGGGTCAGCAAAACCCACTCGCCGCATACCTGCGAACATACGGCGGATACCCTCGCCGAGTTCTTGACCAATCCGAAGCTCTGCCGTCACCCGCGCAATGAGAGGATTGCGCGCAAATCGAGCAATAGATTCTGGTCGTGTGGGGTCCACCAAACCGGGAAAGCGCCCCGGACTCGAAACTTCGATGCGAGATGGATAGATCTCGAACCGCACATGGTCACCAGCCATGCTGTACGACCGGTGAATGACAGCATTTACTAATCCCTCAAGCCAAACGTCGTTCGGGATGAGATTTTCATCCTCGAACAACCCCGAAGCACCCAGGCGCCGGACTTGCGGCAGCATCCCCTCAATCGCCCGCTGAGCAGCCCAAATTTGTTGTGGCAACGGCCCCTCAAACCGGTCGTCGGCCAAAAGCTGTTGCTGATGCCCCGCGAGCCGCTCATCCTCACCGAACCGCAGAACACGGACATGCGCATTAGGGAAGAACTCTTGCGGGTCTTTACCGAAGAGCAAGAGTGCTGCTGTGCGGGGCCTACCTTCGCGGTCGATGAGATTTCTTGCTTTGAGAGCGTCTTCAGCGGAAGAAGAACCAATAACGTTGGCATATTCACCAACGACCTCCATATCGAGATCACCCATACCGACACGGGGCAGCACCGTCGCGTCGAACTGTTGCTCACCCTTGGTGTAACGCAGTTCGAGAATGCCGTCTGCATTCAGCAACCGAGATTCGTCGCCGACACGCAGGAAGCAGTCCCCCGACCGCAAATAATGCACATGCTCACTCGGGTCTACATGAAACAGGTAAACCTGCGCACCGTCGTCGACATCGAACGGCTCGATTCGAACACGCACGGTTGGATCCGTGTGGTCGAGCGATGTTTGTCTCAGATCATTGTCCTGCTTAGGCGTCGGTGCCCCATCAAACTCCCGGTCAGTAATTCCGACAGCAATAATGCCGCCCTCCGCATTTGCCATGCCGACGATGGTCTTGGCGAGATCCTTCGGCTTGATACGGAAAGACTTTCGCTCGAACCATTGATCTTCCGGCAGACGCAGAAGGAGGCTCGGGTCATCTCGGTAGTTTCTCTCTGGATGCACAGAAGGAATTCTACTCGAAAGGCTTTCTAGTAGACGAGTTTTCGCAGCTCAACCTAGAAACATTCCCTTTCGAGTAGCTTTCTAGTAGCTTTCGAGCTACCGCAAAGGCCCTCGCGCAGGCCCCGCCATTCTCGAAACCCCTGCTGCGAAGTCCGCCGTAGATACGGATAATGGCACGCATGGCTCAAACCTCATCGACATCGCTCAAGCACATGTGGGAAACCCGCCCGCGGCGCATCACGAAAGACCAAGGTGGTCGGGCCGTATTCGGCGGTGTGTGCACCGGTTTCGGTGCCCGCTACGGCTACGACCCGGTGGCGGTGCGTATCGCGTTTGTGCTCACCGGGTTTATTTTCGGCGGTGGCATCTTCGCATACCTGCTGTGCTGGCTGCTCATGCCGCGTCTTGGGGAGGACATGAGCCCGGGCCGGGCGATCTTTACCCGCAAGGATCAGCGCAGCCCCATCGAACAGAAGGAGTGCCGCACCGGCTGGCTGCTTCTGCTCGGACTGATCATTTTCATCCCGGCGGCGGCTGACGCAGGCGATAACCGTGTGACCTTTGGCGTGTTCGTGGTGTTGCTGTTCATTTGGTTGTTCGCCTACGCCGAAAACCCGACGCCACCCGAGCAATGGCGTGACGACGACCTCGTGTGGCGCGACCAGAAACGCCGCCGCAGGTTCAAGCGCTAGCGGTAGCGCTTCGGCACATCCGGCGCGCCGAGCGTGAGCATGAGACGGTTGGCCCAGTTGAAGAAGGCCGACGAGTTGATCACGTCGATGATCGCCAGATCATCCAACCCGACCTCGCGCAATACCTCGACGTGCTCGGCACCGAAAGCAAACGGCGTGCGGGTCAGCGCAACCGCAGCCTGGCGGATCGCGTCCCAGGTGTCAGAGCCAAGGTCCGCCTCCACGCCTTCGTCCAGGAGACGGTCGATCGCCTCCGCGTCGCCGCCTTCCTCCTTCGAACGTGCCTGGTGCACGGATGCGCAGTACTCGCAGCCGTTCAAACGGGACGCGACGGTAGCGGCAAGTTCGCGCTCGGCACGGCCCAGGCCACCTTCGGTGTTGTAGAAGATGTCCAGGTCGGTCAGGGTGCGCGCCTTCAATGCCTGCGGGTCGCGGGCGAGCAGACGGAAGTACTCCATGCCGATGCGCTCCGGCTTGATCAGGGCATCGCGTTGCTCGTCGGTGAATTCGGACTCTTCAAGTGGCGCCACCCACGGCTTCCACCCCAGGGAGTGGTTGACAAACTTTTCGGGTGCGACGACCTCCGGTTGCAGGGTCGCCGCTGCGGGAGTCCAGCCGGGATCGGCGACGCCGGCGGCGCGCTCAACAGCAGCATCGCCAGCACCCGAACCACCCGAGGCAGCAGTACCGCCAGCCAGCACCTGCACACCGTGCACGACGCGCAGCTGGAACGCCACAAAGGAGATGAGTTGGCCGAGCGAGACGATCGCGTCCTCGGTGTAGCCAGCGGTCTGCAGGTGCCCGATCGCCGCCGGCGAAGCATCCTTCGGATGGAAGGTCAGCAGGTGGGCGAAGTCGAAGGCGGCGGCGAGCTGCCCCTCGCCGAAGGTGACAAAGTCCCCGCCCGCGTAGGGGCCGGCGGATACACCTGCGCGCACCGCGTCTTCGACCACGGCAACGAGCGCCTCGTCTTCGTCGGCAAGCAAGTCCGCGTAGAACTCCGCGGCGCGCTGTGCACCGGAAATGCCGGAGACGAAAGCGGCGACGGCGTAGCGGGTGGATACCGGCAGGGCCTCGATCAGCGCCGGGTTGGTGGGCTCAAACAGGGCCTCGAAGCTGCGCTGGGCGTTTTCTACGGCTTCGGGTCGGCGGCGGCGCAGTTCGGCAAGGTCGGCCGGGGTTTCTGCGAGCAGGTCGATAATGTCGTTAGACAACAAACTCTCCTAACTGTCGGGCACGGAAGACGGTGCCGGGGATGGCGTCGATAAGTTCACGGGTGACATCGTGGCGCGGGTGCGAGAACACCTCGTCGGTGGGGCCATATTCCACTTGTTGGCCGCGGCTGAACACGCTCACCGTATCCGAAATCTGGCGCACCACCGCCAGGTCGTGGGAGATGAACACGTAGGTCAGCCCCAGCTCGCGCTGGAGGTTTTCCAGCAGTTCCAGGATCTGTGCCTGCACGGTCACATCGAGCGCGGAAACGGCCTCGTCGAGCACCACGAGTTCCGGCTCAACGATCAGCGCGCGGGCGATAGCGACGCGTTGGCGCTGCCCGCCGGACAGTTGCGCAGGCGTGCGCGACGCAAAGCGTTCCGGGTCAAGCGCCACGCGCTCCAGGTATTCGTTGGCGCGCGCAAGGCTTTCGCGTTTCGACGTCCCCGCGAGGTTGCGCAGCGGCTCCGCCACAATCTCGCCGACCCGCATCTTCGGATCCAGCGATGAAAACGGGTTTTGGTACACCATCTGGATGCGGTTGCGGAACTGCCGCTTCTGCTTCGGGCTCAGCGTGGTCAGTTCCTCACCGTCGAGGGTGATGCTGCCCTCAGCAGGCTGGTTAAACATGGCGATCGTGCGGCCTGTGGTGGTTTTGCCGGAGCCGGACCCGCCCACCAGCGCATGGGTGGAGCCGCGCGCGACCTCGAAGGAGATATCGGATACGGCGGTGAAGTCGCCGTAGCGCACGGCAAGGTTGTCTACGCGCAGGAGGGTGTCGGTGGTGACAGGGGGTCGTCGATACGCATTTGCCACGGACAGCGACGGCACGTTTGCCAACAGGCGCTTGGAGTAGTCCTGCGTGGGGTTGGTCAGCACTGTGCTCACAGGGCCGTGCTCGACGACTCGGCCGCGCTCCATGATGACCACGTCATCGGCGCGATCGCCCGCCACGGCAAGGTCGTGGGTGATGAAAATGACGCCCAGGCCCAACTCTGCGCGCATCTCGTCGAGCAGGTCAAGGATGGTTTTCTGCACGGTCACGTCGAGTGCGGACGTGGGTTCGTCGGCAATGAGCACCTCGGGCTCGAGCGCCACCGCAGCCGCGATGAGCACGCGCTGCTTCATGCCGCCGGACAACTCGTGCGGGTACTGGTTGTAGCGCTTTTCAGGATCATCGATGCCGACGCGCTCAAGCAGGGCAATTGCTTGACGACGACGCGACGCCGCGTCCCCCACCCCATGAATCTCCAACCCATCCTCCACGGATGCGCCGATGGTTTTCAGCGGGTTGAGCGAGTTGTTCGGATCCTGCGGGACCAGACCAATCTTTGCGCCGCGCAGCTGACGCCACTCGGCGGCGCTCAGGCTGGCAAGGTCTTGGCCCTTGAACCGGATGGAACCTGCGCGCACGTTGCCGGTGGGCCCCAACAAGTCGAGCGCCGCCATGGCGGAAGTGGTCTTGCCGGAGCCGGACTCGCCGACGATCGCAGTCATCTTGCCGGCATCGACAGCAAACGCAATGTTTTCCACGGTGGGCTCGGCATCGCCGTACGCAACGGTAAGGCCGTCAACTTCAAGCAAAGGGGTACTCACTTCGCATCACCTTCTGTCTGAATGACCTGGGAGATGTGGTTGGTGGACATCACGGTGGCCACAATGGCCAGACCCGGCAGCACGATCAGCCACCAGGCGGTGGACATAAAGTCGCGGCCTTCCGCGATCAACAGTCCCCACTCCGGCACTGGTGGCGGTGCGCCGTAGCCCAGGAAGCCAAGGATGGACAACTGCAGGATTGCGGTGCCGAACTGCAGCGCAGCCAGCGCCAACACTGGGGTCAGCGAGTTGGGCAGCACGTGGCGGAACAACACCTGGGTCTGGGTTGCGCCAGAGCCGTAGGCAGCCTCGACGAAGTCTGCACCGGCAATCTGGATCACCTGCGAACGAGCCAGACGAGCGAACGTGGCCACCGATGTCATACCGACAGCAAACGCCGCCTGCAGCGAACCGAAACCGGTGACGATGATGATGGACAGCGACAGCAAAATGCCCGGGATGGCCAGCAGCACGTCCACGAACCGCATAAGCACGGTCTCTACCCAGCCACGCTGCGTACCTGCAACAAGGCCAATCAAGGTGCCCAGGACCAGGCCGACCACCACGGCGATCAGTGCGCCGAGCAGCGACTGGCGTGCGCCGTAAACCACGCGGGAGTACACGTCGCGGCCCACGGCGTCGGTACCGAAGATGTGCTCGCCATTCGGCGCGAGCAGCGCCACATCCACGCCCTTGTATGGGTCGTAGGTGGCAAACACACCCGGCAGCAGCGCCCACAGGGCAGCGATGACCAGGACGATCAGCGACAGGAACGTCGCCGGCGAGCGCCACCGGCGGTTCTTGCGCGACTTCGCCCGCACGCCAGCGCGCGTATTCGCCCGCGCAACAGGATTCGTTGCTGCTTGTGTTGTTTGTGTTGTCATCGGGCGCCCTCCTTCACGGCAGCCTGAGCGGTGCTCTTCTTAGCCTTGTTGCTCTGTGGCCCCGCATCCCGCAGTCGCACATCAAGCACCGGGTAGAGCAAGTCGACGATGAGGTTGATCAGCACGTACGCGGTCGCGGCGATAAGCACCACGCCCAGCAGGACCGGCATGTCGCGGCTGGACACCGCGTTGACGGTCAGGGAGCCCAAGCCTGCGCGGCCGAAGACGGTTTCGGTCACCACTGCCCCGCCGACGAGTTCGCCGAACAGCAGGCCGGCCATGGTGATGGCGGGCAGCAACGAGTTGCGCAGCACGTCGCGCCAGAAGATGCGGGCCTCGCTGGCACCGCGGGCGCGGATGACTTGGACGAATGGTTGGGCGCGGACTTCGTCGATAGACCGGATGAGCACCTGCATCAGCGGCGCAGCCATCGGCACGGCCAGGGTGAGCGACGGCAGGATGAGCCCCTCGAGCGGGGTCGGGTCGACCACGTTGACCCAGCCGAGTTGGAAGGAGAAGAACTGCAGCAGCAGGATCGCAATCCAGAAGCCTGGCAGCGACACCATGAACGACGGCAGCGCGCGGAAGAAATTACGCACCGCACCACCGCCCGGCAGCGTGGCCACATAGGCGGTGAGCAGCGCGACGATGACGGCAAGACCGATCGAGGTCGCGGCCAGCGCAAAGGTGTGTGGTGCGGCGTCGACGATGAGGTCGAACACCGGCGTGCCCGAGGCAACCGAGAACCCCAGGTTGCCGGTAAACAGCCCGGCAAGGGTGGCCAGGTACTGCTCGACGAGCGGTTTATCCACGCCCATCTGCTCGCGGATCTCCTCGATCTCTGCCTGGGACAGCCCAAGCGCGGGGTCCGCATAGCGCGCAGCCACGCCGTCCGACGGCAGCGCAGACAGCAGGAAGAACGCAAGCGTGTAGGCAAGCAGTAGCACGAGCAGCGCCTGCCCAACGCGTTTCAGCACAGTGGTACTCATTTAGTTGTCCTCCCCATCACGGTCGAAGTACACCGAGTAGAAACTCGGGCGGGCCACCGATTCGGTAACAAAGCCCTTCACGTGTGGCGCAAGTGCGTACACCTGCGGCTCCTCAAACAACGGCAGCACGTAGGCCTGTTCTGTGAGGTAGTCCTGCACCGCCTTCGACGCGGCCGCACGGCCCGCATCGTCCGGTGTGGAAACCACCTTTTGCAGCAACTCCTCGAGCTTGGCATCCACTGGGGTGCCATCTCCTGCGTTGTTCAGCAGCGAGTCGCGGCGGTTCACCGACAAGTGCGACTCAATCACGTCATAATCCGCACGCCCCACCATCGTGTGCATCAACTGCACGCGGTTGATGTCCTTCTGCGCTGCGTTTTGCGTGGCACGATCCCCGGCCACCATGTTCAGCTCAATACCCAGGTCACGCAGGTCCGACTGCACCATCGTGACAATCTCCTTCGAACGCGGCTGCGGCAGCGCGTGGTTGACCGACAGGCTCAACCGCTGCCCGTCCTTGACGCGGATGCCGTCAGAGCCTGGGGCCCAGCCGGCGTCGTCGAGAAGCGCACGCGCACGATCCGGATCAAACGTGTACGCGCCGGGCTGCTCCGCGTAGCCAAGTGCCGTCGAGGTCATCGACGACGTGGCCAGCGGGTAGGAATCCGACAGCAGAATGCGGATGATCTCTTCACGGTTGATGCCGTGGATAATCGCCTGCCGTACGCGGATGTCCTGCAGCAACGGGTGGTTAAACCGCATGGCCAATTGGTTGTTCATGCCGTTGGTGGCAGAGGCAACCACCTGCACACCCTGGTCTTTCAGGTGCCGCTCCACTGGCGGAGAGATCGTGCGCGCGGCGTCCGCTTGGCCGGACAGCAACGCGCCGGAGCGGACGGCTTCTTCGGCGGCGAGGGTGTAGTGGATGCCGTCAATGCGCGCCCGGCCCTGGTGCTCGAGCGACGGTGGCGCCCAGTCGTAATCCTCGCGCGTTTTCAGCACGAGGTCAGTGCCCAGCGTTTCACTATCGACGACAAAGGGGCCCGAACCGATCACATTCGCCGCCCCGCCTGGGCCGAAGTCCTCGTTGCGCAGTTGCAGGGAGGAATCCGCCAGCAGGCCCGCGTTGTACGAGGACGTAGCCTGCGCGAAGCCCGGAGAAGGTGCGGTGAAGTGGAAGCGAACCGTGTCCTCGTCGACGACTTCGCCGTAGTCGTAGTTGGAGATCTGCTCCGAGACGTTGAGCAGGCGATCCTTGTCGCCCTGGCCGTAGAGGTCGAAGTTGTCGACGATGTTCTGCGCCGTCATCGGCGTGCCGTCGGAGTAGGTCACATCGGTGCGGATATCGAAGGTGAACACGGTGGCGTCCTCGTTGATCTCCGGCAGGTCGGTGGCAATCCACGGCTGGAGTTCGAGCGTTTCAGGGTCTTGGTAGAGCAACCTGTCTGTTAGCTGATTGATCACACCGCCGTTGGGGTAAAACCCGGCAGCCGGCGGGTAGAGGCTGTTAAACCAGTTGGATTCCAGGTAGGTGAGCACATTGTCACCCTCTGCGTGAGATTCAGCGCCACCCCCTGCGGTGCAGCCGCTCAGCAGGGCAACTGCACCTACAAGTACAACTGGGGCCGCGACCGTTTTCTTCGGCACGTTATCGTCCTCTTTTCCCTTGTGGTTTTCGGCACCATACCACTTTTAGACAATTCGGTTCTTTCTTAATAGACTGCGCAGTCTATACACGTTATAAAGATTCATCGAAATCGTGGAGGTACATCGCTGTGGAAGCAGACATCGCCATCGTCGGAGCAGGACCGCGAGGCATCTCCATCACCGAGCGCATCGCAGCCTTCCTCAACGACCGTGGCGCTACACCACTGACGTTGCACATCATCGACGACGCCCAGCTCGGTGCCGGCCGCATCTGGGACACCGAACAAACCCGCACACTGTGCATGAACACCCTGGCTGGCGCGGTAACCCTGTTCACTGAGCCCGGCGCGACCGTCACCGCACCTGTGCTCGAAGGCCCCACCATGTTTGAGTGGATCCAGGCGCTTCGCGGCGAATTCGCGCATCCGCTTATCAGCGACCACCCGCCGGCCGTCCCCAGCACCTTCGACGCTGAAATCCGTGTGACGCGACCTGAATCTAATCCTTCGCGTGCGTTGTATGGCGAGTACTTGCGCTGGGTGTGGCAGGTTGCGCTGGCCGAGCTGCCGGACTCTGTCACCGTGGTTGAGCACCAGTCCCGCGCGATGTCGCTGTACAGCGACGGAGGCCGAGACGCGATCTTGCTTGCAGATGGCACGCTGATCCACGCCGACGCCACCGTGGTCGCCTCCGGCTGGGTGTTGCCCGCCCCGACCCCGGCACAGCAGGCCTTTGCCAAATCTGGCCTGACCTACATCCCGCCCGGCAACCCGGTTGAGCAGGACGTGGACCGCATCGGCGAGGGCGAGCGCCTGCTCGTGCGTGGCATGGGCATGGGCTTTTTCGACCTCATGGCGCTGACCACCATCAACCGCGGCGGCCGCTTCTTCGAAGACGACACGGCCCGCTCCGGTTTGCGTTACGACGCCACCGGCGAGGAACCCCACTTCATCGTTACCTCTGGCCGCGGCTACCCCTACCTGCCCAAGTCCGAGTACAACTCGCTGCCGCCAAAGGCCGATCTGTCACGCCTGCGCGCCGCTATCGATGCCAACCCTGCCGAGCCCGGCAGCGGCACTTTGTCGTTCGGCCGCACCCTGTGGCCAGCGCTCGCCCGCGATGCCTTCGCCGAGTACTACCGCACCCTCGCGCGCGTGCACCCCGAGGCGCTGAAGGTGCCGCTCGAGGAGATCATCACGCGTATCGACGACACCGACCTGGCCGTCCACGCCTCCCCCGAGGACATCCTGCCGGTCGCCCGCGCGCTGACTCAGGCACTCGAGGGCACGAGCACCGAGCCGTTCGACATGGCCGCCTGGGTCGACCCACTCGCCGGCACCGAAGACCTCAGCCTGGACGAACTCCAGCGCGTGGTCACCGACTCCATGGCGGGCGACATCGCCGAGGCTGTCGCCGCCTGGGACTCCCCACTCAAGGCCGGGCTGTGGGCGATTTCAGCCGGCCGCAAACCCAGCGCCATCGCCACCGAAAACGGCAAGGGTGCCCAGGAGGTGGCCCGCTCGCAGTACATGGCGTTCGGCCAGATGGTCGGCTCCGGCCCGCCACTGTTCCGCACGCGCGAGCTGCTTGCACTTGCCGACGCCGGCCTGGTGACGTTCCTGGGCCCGCAGCCGGTCGTCGATACGCAAGAAGGCGCATTCACCGCCGCAAGCCACGGGCGCACCACCACCGCGACGGCACTCGCCGACGCGTTCCTGCCTGGCCCGGACATCCGCAACACCAAGGACCCGCTGGTGCGCTCGCTCGTCGACGCCAACCGCGTCCGCCCCTTCGCCCAAACCGCCTCACCCGAAACCGACGCGGACACCCGCCGCGCCGTCCACCCCGACGGCACCCTGGATCCCCGCCTGCACATCGTGGGCATCCCCACCGGTAAGCAGTGGGCGGACACGACGATCTCGCCGATGCCGGGCACGAACCCGCTCATGCTGCAAGAAACCGACAAGACCGCCCTGTCGCTGCTCACCCAGGCGGGCGTGCTCTAGGTCGGCGCTGGGTCGGCGCTACCCTAAGGCCGGGTCGTAACCGCTGCTGATACAACACGAAAAGAAAGGAACGAAATGAGCCTTGGACGCAGAATGCTGATCATTGCGTTGAGTACGAACATTGCCATGCTTTGTTTAGTGAGTGCTGTTCTCCAGATAGTTCTGCCGAACGATGCACCGCAGTGGCTCATCTTTGGAAATATTGTTGTCTTCGTAGCGTGTGTCTACTACACATACAAAGCAGTGACGGTGTGGCCGGATGAAGAAAAGGCAGCCACAATTAGTTGATTGCCAAATTTCCTGGAGCGCTACCCTAAGTCGCGCGCAACCGCCCACCGGGTCAACTGGTGGCGGTTCGACGTCTGCGTCTTGCGCAAAATGTTGGAGGCGTGCGTCTCCACCGTCTTCACCGAAATGAACAGCCGCTCGGCGATTTCCTTGTAGGTGTAACCACGCGCAAGCAGCCGCAACACCTCAAGTTCACGCCGGGTCAGCGAGTCCACCGCCGGGTCGTCCTCCTCCACAACCGGACCAGAGGCAAACGCGTCGAGCACAAACCCGGCAAGCCGCGGCGAGAAGTATGCGTCTCCGCCGCGCACCCGCTCAATCGCCTCCGCAAGTTCTGTCCCTGCGATGTTCTTGGTCACGTATCCGCGTGCCCCTGCACGGATCAGCGCGATGACATCCTCGGCAGCGTCGGAGACGCTCAGCGCCAAATACGAAGGTCCCGGCGCGCGCTTGAGCACAGCCAACCCGCCGCCGTCGGGCATGTGCACGTCCAGCAACACCACATCCGGGCGCTCCTTTTCGATCCCGCGCACCGCCTCCGCAACCGTGCCTGCCTCCCCGACGACGTCTAGCTGGCCATCGCCTGCGGCAGCCAGTTCGGCCTTCACTCCGGCCCGAAACACCGAGTGATCATCTACGAGAAACACGCGCGTCATAGGTCCAACGCTAGTTCGATCTCGGAGCCATTGCCTATCGACGACACCACGTTAACCTCTCCCCCAACCCGCTCCACCCGGCCCACGATGGAATCGCGCAGCCCGTGCCGGCCCGCCGGTACCGCCTCCGGGTCGAAGCCGGCACCCCGGTCGCGCACGAACACCTCGAGCCTGCCCGCGAGGTGCTCGGCGTAGACGTCGATCGTGTCCACCCCCGCGTGCTTGGCGGCGTTGACCATCGCCTCCCGGGCGGCGAGCACGACCGCTTCGGTGCGCTCATCGAAAGGAATGTCCTCGCCCACCGTGACCGGTTGAATCACGACCCCATAGGCGTCCTCCACCTCGCCCGCGGCCTTGTGCAACGCGGCGAAGGTGGTGGTGTGGTTGGACACGGTGTCGTCGAAAAGCCATGCCCGAAGTTCGCGCTCCTGACCACGGGCAAGGCGCACCACCTCGTCCGGATGATCCGCCTGGCGCTGAATCAGCGCCAGGGTCTGCAGCACCGAATCGTGCAGGCGCGAGGCGATCTCCGCGCGCTGATCCGCCACCGCCTTCGCCTCACGCTCCGCAACAAGCGAGTTGGTCAACTTGGCAATCAGCGGCACCACAAGCACCCCGACACCCAGCACCGTCACCAGCACAGAAACGACCACACCGGCGACCCCGGCGCTCTCCCCGAGGAGTGCCACAGCGAGCACCCCACTCATGATCAACAGCGCGCCTAAGGACAACGCGGCGATGTTGCCCCACGAATCCGTACCGCGGTCGTACGCCTGCAACGCAATCACCGCACCGACGATAAGCACGCCGATGATGAACACCACCGTGGCCCCCGCGCCGGAGGAAATCTGCAGCGACGTCAACGCACCAGCGAAACCTGCAAGCACCAGGAAGATGTCGAGCGCACTCGGGCGCTGCCGCGGCGCAGCACTTTCAGCAACCGGGGTAAACACCCACAGACCTGCGTACAGCAGCACGCCGAAGCCACCAGCGAAACTCGCCGCAACCAAAAACAGACGCACCCATTTCACGTCCACCCCGAGCAGGTCAGCCGCCCCGGACGCCACGCCAGCAATGACGCGGCGGGAACGATCACGGGTCAGCCGGGGATACAACGCAGACATGTCCCCTATCGTTGCACGGCAACTCCCTCAGGCACATCGGGGTAAACCCTGAGATGAAAACTCAGGGTCGTTCCCGATACCGCGCTTGGCGTTGCCTCGCAACAATAGAAGCTATGGAAACCAACACACTCAAGCGCATGTGGGAGACCCGCCCGCCCCGCATCCCACAAGACCAGGGCGGCAAGGCCGTCGTCGGTGGTGTCTGCGAAGGCATCGGTGCCCGCTACCAAATCGACCCAACGCTCATCCGCGTCCTGTTCGTCGTATTGTCAATCGCCTTCGGCGGTGGCCTGTTCCTCTACCTGCTCTGCTGGATCAATATGCCCCGCTTCGGGCTGACCCGCACCCCAGCAACTTCGATCGCCACCCCGAAAGAGCAGCTGACCAAGGTAGAGAAGAAAGAGCGCGACACCGGCTGGCTGCTGCTCCTCGGTCTTGTCATCTTCTTCCCGTCCGTTGCTGTTGCCAGCGACCTGCGCGGTGTTTTGGTTACCTTCGCGCTCTTCGCGCTCGGCTGGTACCTTGCCTACCAGCGCCAGCCGGAAGCACCGGAGGGACTCGTGGTGGGCTTGGAGTCGCAGACGAGCAAAGGCCCTGTCGTAGACACCTCCCACCTGACCGTGCCGGAGGGCTACGAACACCCCGGGCAGAAGCCACCGGCATGGGACCCACTCGGCGCGGCACCGGGCCTGTGGCACCTGCCGAACCCAGTCGAGCCAGCTCCGGAGCGTGCGCAACCAAAGAAGCGCTACTGGCTGTGGATCCCCGTCACGCTGGTGCTGACAACGGCAACGGTGTTTGCGCTGGGGGTCACCAGCGAAGTGCGACTTGGTAATTACAGCCGCTTCGGCAGCGCGTACATCACCGTGTACGACGTCGACGAGCTACCAGACCAAATGGGCACCAGCGGCTTCATCGGCGAGTCCTACATCGACTTCACCGATCTCGAACCGCTGAGTGAGCCGAAAACGGTCAACATTGCGAACAACATCGGCAGCACCGATATCATCCTGCCGGAAAACGTCCCCGTCGACATCAACTGCAAGGTGAACATCGGCGAAGTCGCATGCCCCGAAGAACGACAAAACGCGGACACAGACAGCGCACTACTGACGATCAACGTGTCGCAGCGCGTCGGATCCGTGTCCGCGTACTACGCCCGCGAGAACGCGGACGAAGGAAACTGACTTACTCCCACTCGATGGTGGCCGGCGGCTTGGACGTCACGTCCAGCACCACGCGGTTAACGTCAGCCACCTCGTTGGTGATGCGGGTAGAAATCACCTCAAGCGTCTCGTACGGGATGCGCACCCAGTCCGCAGTCATCGCGTCCTCGGACGCGACCGGGCGCAGCACGATCGGGTGGCCGTAGGTGCGGCCATCGCCCTGCACACCAACCGAACGCACATCGGCCAACAGCACGACCGGGCACTGCCAGATCTGGTCATCCAGACCAGCCTTGGTCAACTCCTCGCGAGCAATCGCATCAGCAGCGCGCAGGGTTTCCAGGCGCTCCTCGGTGACCTCACCGATGATGCGGATACCCAGGCCCGGCCCCGGGAACGGCTGGCGGTTCACAATCACCTCAGGCAGGCCAAGCTCACGGCCAACCGCGCGCACCTCGTCCTTGAACAGCAGGCGAAGCGGCTCGACGAGTTCGAACTCCACGTCATCCGGCAGGCCACCGACGTTGTGGTGGCTCTTGATGTTCGCAGTACCGGTGCCCCCGCCCGACTCCACAACATCCGGGTACAGGGTGCCCTGCACCAGGTAATCCACCTTGTGGTCGGACAGCACATCAGCCACGGCACGCTCGAAGGAACGGATGAACTCCGCACCGATCGCCTTACGCTTGGCCTCCGGCTCGGTCACACCAGCGAGCTTGTCCAGGAAGGCCTTGCGCTCGTCGACAGTGACCAGCTTCGCTCCGGTCGCGGCGACGAAGTCCTTCTCCACCTGCTCGCGCTCACCCTGACGTAGCAGACCGTGATCCACGAACACACAGGTCAAACGGTCACCGATGGCACGCTGTACAAGCGCTGCCGCCACGGCGGAATCCACGCCGCCAGACAGGCCGCAGATGGCGTAGCCGTCGCCGACTTGGTTACGGACATCGTCGATAAGCTGCTGCGCAATATTCGACGCCGTCCAGTTCTGCTCCAGACCAGCAATCTCCGTGAGGAAGCGGGTCAGCACCTCCTGACCGTGCGGCGAGTGCATCACCTCCGGGTGGTACTGCACACCAGCAAACTTGCGCTCCGCGTTCTCAAACGCAGCAACCGGCGCACCCGGGGTCGAGGCAGTGACCTCAAAGCCCTCCGGCGCCTGCGTCACAGAATCGCCGTGGGACATCCACACCGGGTGCTCATCCAGGCCAGCGTGCAGCACGCCACCCTTGACAGCCATCGCTGTGCGGCCGTACTCGCGGGCACCGGTCTCCTCGACCTTGCCGCCGAGCGCCTGCGTCATCACCTGGAAGCCATAGCAAATACCAAAGATCGGCAGCCCCAGCTCAAAGATCTCCGGATCGAGCTGCGGGGCACCCTCCGCGTACACCGACGACGGCCCACCGGAGAGCACCAACGCCTGCGGGTTCTTCTCACGAACCTCCGCAGCCGTAATAGTCGACGGCACAACCTCCGAGAACACATGCGCCTCGCGCACACGGCGGGCGATCAACTGCGCGTATTGCGCACCAAAATCAACGACAAGAACAGGGCGTTTCTGAGCGGTAGTCACGGCCCAAATACTAGCTGATGGCATATAGATCCGAATATATTGTCCATTCTTCGACGTTTCGCCCCAGAATGATCTGCATGACATTGCGTGCCCCCTCCCCGGTTGAACCCAATACCGACCGCACCGCCGTGTTGTGCATCCTTGGGTCCTGCCTGTTTCTGCAGCTTGGCGCCGCTCTTGCCACGCAGCTTTTCCCCCATGCCGGAACCTGGGCGACGAGTTCATTCCGACTACTCATCGCCTCCGTCATCCTGCTTGCAATCTCACGGCCAGCGTTTTGGCGCTGGATCCCCGAACAATGGGGTGCAGCGATCGTGCTCGGAGTGTCGTTAGGCTGCATGAACGGGTTCTACTACGCCGGTATTGCAACTGTGCCACTCGCATCCGCGGTAACCATCCAATTCCTCGGCCCGCTGCTGCTCGCCGCGGTGTTGTCCCGTTCGGTACGCGACGGCATCTCCGTCGGGCTTGCGCTTACAGGTATGGCGTTGCTTGGCGTTGATTCGCTCTCCGGTGAGCCGCTCGACCGCCTCGGCGTGTTCTACATCCTGATCGCAGGCGCTGCTTGGGCGGTGTATATCCTTGCCAACAAGCGCACTGGCCGCCTCATCGCCGGCCAAGGTGGGCTCGCGGTTGCTCTTGCAGTTGGTGGTTTGGTGACGTTGCCCTTCGGTTTCGAAGGCGCACTCGTTATCGTTTCCGATACCAATCTGCTGCTCCTCGCAATTGGTACCGCAATCTTGGCGTCGCTGCTCCCAACATCACTGGAACTGATTGCTATGCGACGACTCCGCCCCCAGGTATTTTCCATCCTCATCTCGTTCGAGCCTGCGTTTGCAGCACTCGTCGGATGGCTTGTGCTCAGCCAGGATCCCTCCCCGCTGAAGCTTGCGGCGATTGCCTTGGTTATCGGTGCTTCCGTCAACCAGACACTCGCCGGCAAGCGACTCCGACGTCAGGTTTAACGGACCGCAGCGCTGAGGCTGTCCAGAGCCTCGCGCACCTTCTCCGTCGAAGGTGCCTGTGCGAGGCGCTCAGCTGAGCGGTGCAGCTGGTTAATCGAGGCATCAGCAGCAGCCATTGCCTTGTTCACCTGCTCCACCAGCGGTGCGACCTCTTCGCCCATGTCGTTGGTGTTCTCAGACCAACGACGAATCATCTCGAGCGGAATCTTGGTCAGCTCCGTGATGGAGTTAACCTTCAGCTCCACGCGGCGACGGAACGACGAGTGCAAGAACACGGCGTCATCCATGTGCTTGACGTCAGCCTCGAGTGCGTCGACGAGAAGCTGCATCGACTCCTGCACGTTAGCCTCCGTGGAGAACTGTGCGGTCTGTGCGGTGTGCAGACGAGCCAGAGCAATCGCCATACGTGCGTTGGACGTCTTGGCGTAGAGCTCCTGAGCGGTCTCCTCGAGGGTCCTCGCGTTCTCGTCGATAATGCCACGCATCGTCGCCCACACCTGCAGCGGTGCGAGCAGCAGCGTACGCGATGCACCCTCGGTGACCACGTTTTCCATCTCGGCCTTCACATTGTTGGTCACTGCGTTTTCCTCGACCAGCGTCGCACTGGCCTTGCGCAGCTCCTCAGCAGCTTCCTTAATGGCGGTCTGCACCGTCATGAACTCGTCGAGTTCACGGTAGAGCGTCACAGCAGCATCGTAGATGTCGCCGGAGCCCTCCGGAAGCGTAAAGCCTGCATCCTCACGTGCCTGGACCTCAGCAGGAAGGACTTCGCGCAGGAATGCGTCGTAGTCCGGCAGCAGCTCCGTAACCTTCTCTGCGCCCATCACTGCACGCTCGCGGCGGCCAACACCGTTGGCCTTCGCCTCGTGCTCAACGATGTTTGCTTCTTGGTAAATACCAGCGGCTGCTTCGAAGTTCTCCGTCATCGGACGGGTACGCACCGACAGGTAACCGCCGTTTGGCAGCGGCGTAACAGTGGCAAACACGTCGTACGCGGAGCCGCTCTTCGCCTTATTACGCACATACGCGGCGAAAGGACGGCCATCCTCGATGGTGTCCCACATGAGTTTGAACGCCGCACCAGGCATCTCCTCATGACGGATGAGGTTGTGCGGCTTACCGATCATCTCTTCGGCGGAGTACTGCGCGTACTTGATGAACACATCGTTCACATGCGTCATCACACCTTTGGCGTCAGTCACCGAAAAGAAGATGTCGTTCACATCAACTTCGTGGAATGGGCCCTCAGGGGCGTCGCGAAGAATCGTTACACGGCTAGACATAGGTCGATTTCATCCAGTTCTTAGTTACGGATTGCCAAATCGGCTTTCTGGAAAGCTTTGATCCCAGTATAGCCACATTTCGCCATAATTCTTTTCAGTCCACCAATGAGATTCATCGCACCCCACGGATCGCTCGATGGACCGAAGAGCACGACCTCCAGTGGCGCCGAAGAAGTGAAGTCAGGTTCCTTCCGCACGCTACCTCGCGGAAAACGTGGGTGAGCTGTCTGAGCTTCCCAATACACGCCACCGGCAGCAGCCTCAGTTGCCTTCGTCAATGGGTTGCCAAGCATGACAGCATCTGCACCACAAGCGATGGCTGCAGCAATCTCGCCTGCCCCCCAAATAGTGGTATCCGCAAGAATGTGGACATAACGTCCACCAGTCTCATCGAGGTAATCCCGACGTGCTGCCGCGACATCTGCGATAGCGGTAGCCATCGGGACATTCACCACCGTGTCGGCATCGCCCGAACCGACAATGACACCAGCAACGCCAGCGCGCATCAGGTGGGTCGCGGTCGTGTAGTCATACACACCACCGGCAATGACCGGCACGTCGAGCGAACCGACGAACTCTTTCAAGTTCAACGGTTCCCCACCTTTTTGCACGTGCTCTGCAGACACGATCGACCCCTGAATGAAGAGGATTTCTGCACCTGCGGCGATAACTACAGGCGCCAATTCGCGCACGTTCTGCGGGCTCACGCGCACCGCAACAGTCACGCCAGAGTCACGCACCTGGGCGATACGTTCCGAAAGCAAGTCGTGATCAAGTTCTGCGGCGTGCAACTCCTGCAAGGTGCGCACGGCACGCTCACCTGCCTCGACAAACTCCTGGTACTTCTCAGCCGTATCGACGTTAAAGGGGTCCTCGCATGATTCCACCACCTTCTTCACCGCAGCCTCCAGATCAGCGTGTCGGCCCCACAGGCCTTCCGCGTCAATCACACCGAGGCCACCCTGCTTGCCCATCTCGATAACAAACTCAGGGCTTGCCAACGCGTCCGTCGGATGGGACGCAAGCGGGATATCGAACGTGTAGGCATCAATATGCCAGGAGGTGTCCACATCCTGCGAGGAGCGGGTGCGTCGTTTCGGAACGATCGACAAATCACTCAAGCCGTAAGCCTTGCGGGCTTCGCGCCCAATGCCGATTTCCACGTAGTCACGCATGTTGTGCTGGTTCTCCTACTGGCGGTAGTTCGGTGCCTCGACGGTCTGCGTGATGTCGTGCGGGTGGGACTCACGCAGGCCCGCGGTGGTGATCTGGACGAACTGCCTGGTCTGCAGCTCCTCGATAGTGGATGCGCCTGTGTAGCCCATCGCGGCGCGCAGACCGCCAACGATCTGGTGGGTGATGGAATCCAGGTCACCGCGGAACGGCACGCGCCCCTCAATGCCTTCCGGCACGAGCTTGTCCTCGCTTGCCACATCCGCCTGGAAGTAACGGTCCTTGGAGAAGGAACGCTTCTCACCAGTCAGTCCACGGCCCTGCATTGCACCCATGGAGCCCATGCCGCGGTAACGCTTGTACTGCTTGCCGCCGACAACAACAATGTCGCCTGGCGCTTCCGCCGTGCCCGCCAACATGGAGCCGAGCATGACGGTGGATGCGCCGGCAGCCAATGCCTTAGCCACGTCGCCAGAGAACTGCATGCCACCGTCGGCAATGATCGGCACACCTGCAGCCTTCGCCGGCACGGCCGCCTCGAGGATGGAGGTAATCTGCGGTGCACCAACACCTGCAACCACGCGGGTGGTGCAGATAGAGCCCGGACCGATACCGACCTTGATGGCGTCTGCGCCAGCGTCGATCATGGCCTTCGCAGCGCTACGGGTAGCCAAGTTGCCACCGACAACGTCGACGCGGTCGCCGAATTCCTTCTTCACACGAGAGACCATCTCAAGTACACGGTTGTTGTGTGCGTGCGCGGAGTCGACAACGAGCGCGTCTACGCCCGCCTCAACGAGCAGACCAGCGCGCTCAAATGCGTCCTCACCGGTACCGACGCCAGCAGCGACAAGTAGACGGCCGTTCTCATCCTTCGAGGCGTTCGGGTACTGCTCGCTCTTGACAAAGTCCTTCACCGTGATCAGACCGGCAAGCTTGCCTTCGGAGGTCACAATCGGAAGTTTCTCCACCTTGTTGGCGGATAGCAGATCGAGCGCTTCCTTCTTGTCCACACCCTCCTGCGCTACAACCAGCGGCATCGGGGTCATGACCTCTGCAACCTTGCGCTGAGCATCCGGCTCGAAGCGCATGTCGCGGTTGGTGATGATGCCAACAAGACGGTCAGAACCGTCAACTACAGGAAGGCCCGAGATGCGGAAACGGGCGCACAGTGCATCGACGTCGGCGATGGTCATATCGGGGGTGGCGGTAACAGGGTTAGTCACCATGCCGGATTCCGAGCGCTTGACCACATCGACGTGCTCCGCCTGGTCCTGAGCGCTCAAGTTACGGTGCAGCACACCGATACCGCCCTGGCGCGCCATCGCGATCGCCATACGGGATTCGGTCACTGTGTCCATCGCCGCCGAAATAATCGGCATGCCGAGACGGATATTGCGGGTGAACTGGGCTTCGGTGCTCACCTCAGATGGAACAATGTGGGACTCCGCCGGAAGCAGCAGCACGTCATCAAACGTCAGCCCCCTCAGCGCCACCTTGTTCGGATCGTCGCCACCCGTCCATACTCGTGCCTCAGACATCGACATGTTCTCCTCTCCCGCGCGATTGTTTTCAGCAATGATATAACGCCGCGCAAGCTCTGGGGCTATGCGGGGATGACGCCCTGATTGGCCTAGCAAGCGGCCACTTAATAGGCTGGGCACCGTGAATTACGACGACATGATGCCGCTGGACCCGTTCGCGGACGACCCAAACGATCCGGCGTCGTTCATCGAAGACGATGAGATCGTGGAGCCCCTCTCCCCTGAGGAGCGCGTCGCCGTCATCCAGGACCTTGCACACGTACGCGACGCACAACGCATGCTAAAGCCGCGCGGAATTTTGGGCATCCATTTCCTGTGCGAGGACTGCGACCAAATGCACTACTACGACTGGGAGATCATGGAACAAAACATGATCGCCACCCTCAACGGGGAACTTCCCCCGGTGCATGAGCCCAGCGCGCAACCGAACGTCACTGCGTACGTTCCGTGGGATTACGCGATGGGCTACCTCGATGGTCTCGAGGCACGCTAGCTAGAAATTTTCCGACGAGCCCGCCCCGCCCGGCACTACCGGCGCGGGCGTTGCTGCGTACCGCGATGCAGAATCAACTGGGTTCGACGAGACATTATCGCGGACCGTCGGCCGTGCTGGCGGCTGATCTCCTGGGATCGGAGTTTGCTCGCGCGAATCGGACGGCTCCACCACCGTCGGTCGCGGTTGCTCCTGCGGCTGGCGCGGCGGCAAGCTCCCGTTCGAAGGCGCCACGGCATCCGACCCCGGCGCCGGTGCCCCGGCCGGCGGCTGCGCATTTTCCGGAGCAGGCGCAGGGTTCTGCTCCGGCGCCGGCGCAGGCTGCTGCACGCTCGGCGGAACTTCAACTTCATGGACCTCCACCACAGTCGTGGTTTCAGTAACCGTGCGTGGCGCTGGCTGCACTACGTCTTCACCGTTGCGCGCCTCACGCATCTTGATACCTGCCATAAGCCCCCTAGCCTGCTCAAGCAGGCTTCGGGCGGCCTCCATATCCCCGCTTTGGTTCGCTGCCTCCAGCTCGTCGAGCGTGGTTGCCAACTCCACCATCGTGGTTTCGTTCGCCGAGCTCTGCGTGCCATACACCGCAGCGCCAGTGCCGACGATAGCCACAGACGCAGCTGCAGCACCGACCACACCTGCGACCCATGGGTTGGCGGTCCGGCGGCGCGCGCGGGCGTCGTCAAGCGATGCAACCGGCGCAACCGG
The DNA here is from genome assembly GCF_001837615.1 of Corynebacterium sp. HMSC070H05. NCBI lineage: Bacteria > Bacillati > Actinomycetota > Actinomycetes > Mycobacteriales > Corynebacteriaceae > Corynebacterium > Corynebacterium sp. HMSC070H05. The sequence goes on along the minus strand of NZ_KV833339.1, from coordinate 116,428 downwards.
CGCAACCGGGATCACCGTGGGAGCCGCTGGCATCGGGCGATCGACGTCCTGCTTTAGTCCAAGCAGCGCCGCAGCCAGTGGGTCACTGCCGTCACTGGGGTCTACACCACTCGAAAGCGCATCAAGAAACGCATCGTCGCGAACGTACTCTTCTCCAAAGTCGCCGCCACCAAAATCACGCGTCATGGCCTGAATGGTCTCCTTCCAACTGCTCACGCAACTTGGACAGCGCCCTATGCTGCGCGACACGCACCGCACCTGGAGTACTGCCCACTACCTCTGCCGTTTCTTCCGCCGAGAGGCCCACAAACACTCTCAGAATCACAATGTCGCGAGCCTTATCACTTAATGAATCGAGTAATGCGCGAACTTCGTTACTTCCGTCTGCAACAACGGCTGCATCCTCCGGCGTGAACGCAACAACCTCCTGGTCAGGGACATCTTCAGTAGGCGTTGTCTTGTCACGCACCAGGCTGCGGTGCGCATCGGCGACCTTGTTAAACGCAATGCCGTACACAAACGCCATGAACGGCCGCCCGGTATCCACGTAGCGGTCAATGGACGTCGCTACCGCCAAGCAGATCTCCTGAGCGACGTCCTCCGCAGTCGGCATGCGCCCGCCTCCAATGCGCGCCCTGGCGTAGCGCAGCACCCGTGGATGGACGATGGCAATCACACGCTGGAGAGCACGCGCATCCCCTTCGGCGGCACGTGGAACGAGGGTGACAAGTTCATCTTCCTCGTCACCCGCTGTCGCGCCGGTATTGCCAATCACAAGCAAACACTATAAACACTCATTCCCCCGCCATATGAGTTACCGACGCGTATCCAAGAATTCACCAACCTTTAACTCTTGCCATTTTCCCTGCGAATTGCGCTTTTATTCACAAGAGCCTCCGAGAAACACCCGTGCCGTAACCGCGCGGCAACCCTTTGTTCACCCACCGCCGGAACACTGCACTGCTGGTTGTGTACATCACGTTTTCCACGGCAAAGGAGATCTCACACCATGACGTTGCCACAGCAACTCCCCGGCCCCAATGCAGACTTTTGGGATTGGCAGCTTCACGGCGCCTGCCGAGGCGAAGCCTCGGAAATCTTCTACCACCCCGAGGGTGAGCGGGGCCGCGCCCGCACGCAGCGTGAGAATCGAGCGAAGGCTATTTGCTTCAATTGTCCGGTGCTTACCCAGTGCCGCGAGCATGCCCTGCGTGTGGCCGAGCCCTATGGCATCTGGGGCGGCATGAGTGAATCTGAGCGCTCCACTGCCCTGCGCCGCGGCCTTGGCAGCGTGAAGTACGTCGCCGCCGTCAAGTAAGCGCACGACAGAAGAATCACGCCAAAAGAAAAACAGTGCCCTACCGAAGTGGGGCACTGTTTTAGCGTATCGACGACACCCTAGTGGGCGTGTGCGTGACCTTCCTCGCCTTCTTCGGCCGGCTTGGTCACCACGGATACCTCCGTGGTCAGCACCATGCGAGCCACGGATGCGGCGTTGACCACAGCGTTGTGGGTCACCTTCACCGGGTCGATGATGCCCTGGTCGATGAGGTTGCCGTACTCGAGCGTGGCGGCGTTGAAGCCCTCGCCGTTGTTCATCTCGGCAACCTTGGACACGACGACAGCGCCGTCGAGGCCCGCGTTGTCAGCGATCCAGAATGCCGGCTTGGACAGTGCACGTGCCACTGCCAGCACACCGGTCTTCTGCTCGCCTTCGAAGCCTTCAGCAAACTCCTCAAGCTGCTTGGCAATCTGCACCAGTGCGGAGCCGCCGCCGGCGATGATGCCTTCCTCTGCTGCCGCGCGGGCAGCGTTGATGGCGTCCTCGACGCGGAGCTTGCGCTCGTTTTGTTCGGTCTCGGTCGCTGCACCGACGCGCAGCACCGCGACACCACCGGAAAGCTTGGCCAAGCGCTCCTCGGCCTTTTCCTTGTCCCAGGTGGAATCCGTGGTTTCGATCTCGCGGCGGATCTGCTCGCGGCGCTCCTCGACTGCCTCTGCCGTGCCGGCACCGTCGACGATGACCGTGTCGTCCTTCGTCGTGGTTACGCGGCGTGCGGAGCCAAGGTGGTCCAGGGTGGCGTCCTTGAGGTTGATGCCAACCTCTGGGTCGATGACGGTCGCGTCGGTGACAACAGCAAGGTCATCCATGAACGCCTTGCGGCGCTCGCCGAAGTACGGCGACTTCACAGCAACGACCTTGATCACCTTGCGGATCGCGTTGACAACGAGAGCCTGCAGCGCCTCGCCTTCGATGTCCTCGGCCACGACGAACAGCGGCACCGACTCCGATGCAACCTGCTCAAGCAGCGGGAGGAAATCCGGCAGAGAGGAGATCTTGCCGCGTACGAGCAGCACGCGGGCGTCCTCAAGCACGGCCTGGCCGGCATCCGGATCGGTCATGAAGTACGGGGAGAGGAAGCCCTTATCAAAGGAAATACCCTCAGTCAGATCCACGTAGGAATCAATGGACTGAGACTCCTCGACGGTAAGCACACCGTCTTTGCCCACCTTCTCCATGGCACCTGCGACCATCTCACCAACCTCAGGGTCGCGAGAGGACACGGTGGCCACGTTGGCGATCTCAGCGGACGACTTCACGTCGGTCGCGCGAGCCTTGAGCTCCTCGACGACCTTGTCGGCTGCCGCCTTGATGCCCTTATTCAGCTCGATCGGGTTCGCACCAGCAGCCACGTTGCGCAGCCCTTCGGCGACGAGCGCCTGGGCGAGCAGCGTTGCGGTGGTGGTGCCGTCACCTGCAATGTCGTTGGTCTTGACTGCGACGGACTTCACCAGCTGCGCACCGAGGTTCTCAAACGGATCCTCAAGGTCAATGTCGCGGGCGATGGTCACGCCGTCGTTGGTGACGGTCGGGCCGCCCCAGGACTTTGCAAGCACAACGTTGCGGCCACGGGGACCGAGGGTGACCTTCACCGCGTCGGCGAGCGTGTTCACGCCGCGCTGGATGCCCTCGCGAGCTTCCTGATCAAATGCGATGAGTTTTGCCATAGCGTTTTACTTACTTCTCGACGACGGCCAGCAGGTCACGAGCGGACAGCAGGAGGAACTCCTCGCCGCCGTACTTCAGCTCGGTGCCGCCGTACTTGGAGAAGATAACCGTGTCGCCTTCCTTCACGTCCACGGCGATGCGGTTGCCATTGTCGTCGAGACGACCCGGGCCAACAGCGATGACGACGGCTTCCTGCGGCTTTTCCGCCGCGGAATCCGGAATAACCAGGCCGGAGGCGGTGGTGGTTTCAGCCTCAGCGATCTGGACGAGGACCTTGTCCTCCAGCGGCTTGATGTTGACGTTTGCCATGATCAAAAACCTTTCATTGGTGAATGATTCAATAGTTCAGGTCTCACGAGGCGCAGCCGTCGTCGCGGGTGAACAACTGTGCTTCACACAACCTGCCTTAGCACTCTACCTATGAGAGTGCCAGCCAACAACACTGGTGGCGTTTAGCGGTTTTTCACCGCGTTACGCCACAGCTCGAACTCTTCGGGATTGTCGTTGCGGAAGTTTTCCACCGCACGGATCGCGTTGACGACCTCTTCGACCGTTCCCTCGCTGATGCTGTCGCCCCCGCGCGCCGCGAAGATCACTGGCCCGCAGATCGACCGGGTGGGATCCGTAAGAAACTCCGGGGTGTCCGTCTCTGCAGTGTTACGCGCGAGGGACGCAACAGGGTTCGGCTCTGCTCCGACAATTCCAGCGTCAACCCGGTAAATCGCGTGGAACCGGTTGCCGTCGCGGTCAAACGCCACGTCCACAACACCATCGGTTCCGCCACCGAGCATCTCGCGCGCAGAGTCCTCGTCGAACACGATGCGACGGTACGTCAGATCTGGGTTGACGAGCAGCCCGAAACGTTCGCGTTCGGCCTGCTCTTGGCTAAATTGCTCGGTGGTCACGGAGGATTTCCTTTCACGGGATACAGTTCAGGTGCTCAATGTAGCCCCTCCCCGGTGACCTCGCTCGGCGAGCAATTACACGAGCGGAACCTCTACCTCGAGCGACGTGTCCGTGCCTACGCCCAAATCAGACGGCGTGGCCCCTTCGTGGATGAGCTGACCCGCAAGCGCTGCGATCATCACACCGTTGTCGGTGCAGAGTTTGAACCGTGGCACACGCAGTTCGATGCCGTGGTCGTCGCAACGCTGCTGCGCGAGTTCACGCAGACGACTGTTGGCCGCCACACCCCCGCCGAGCAGCAGGGTGTTCGCGCCGGTGTCCTCGCAGGCCATGATCGCCTTGGCGGTAAGCACGTCGCAGACTGCCTCCTGGAAGGACGCGCACACGTCCTCCAGCGAGATCACGCGGCCCTCACGCTCGGCGGCCTCAACGTGGCGCGCGACCGCAGTCTTCAGCCCAGAGAACGAGAAGTTGTAACGGTGTTCGCCGCGCAGATCCTCCGCACGCGACAGCGCCCGCGGAAAACGCACCGCATTCGGATCCCCCTGCGCAGCTAACTTGTCGACGACCGGGCCACCCGGGTAGCCCAACCCCAGAAGCCGGGCCACCTTGTCGTAGGCCTCACCAGCAGCGTCGTCGAGTGTGGTGCCGAGTTCCTTCATCGGCTTGCCCACCGCGTCAACCTCGAGCAGCTGCGTGTGCCCGCCAGAGACCAACAGCGCAATCGAGTGCGGCAAGCTTTCCCCCTCGAGGTTGGCCACAGCGACGTGGCCGCCAAGGTGGTTCACGCCGTAAAAGGGCACGCCCCAGGCGGCGGCGTATGCCTTCGCGGCGGAAGCGCCAACCAGCAGTGCGCCTGCAAGACCGGGCCCGATCGTGGCTGCTACGGCATCTGGCTTCTCAATACCAGCGTCCGCCAGCGCCTTTTCCATCACCTGCGGCATCGCCTCAAGGTGTGCACGGGAGGCGATCTCCGGCACCACACCACCAAAGCGGGCGTGCTGTTCCATCGAGGACGCGACGACGTCGGCAAGGATTTCCATCGTGCCGTCGTCATGAAGGTTGATGATGCCTACGCCAGTCTCGTCGCAGGAGGACTCGATACCGAGGACAATCATTGCTTACACCCTTTCGCTCTTGCGCGGGCGCGTCATGGTGTACGCGTCCATGCCGGAGGCCTGATAGTAGTTCTTCCGCACGCCGGCGGTGAAAAACTCGAAACGTTTATACAGCGCGATCGCGGGCTCGTTATCCACCCGCACCTCAAGATAGACCGGACCATCCATGAGGTCAGCGGTGTGCATCATCTGGTCCATCAACGCCCGGCCCAGGCCGCGGCCCTGCTGTTCGGGGTCCACCCCGATGGTGTGGATTTCAAACTCTGGGTCGTCGCGCGGGCCCAGCATTGCAAGCCCCGCGTACCCAAGCATCCGGTCTGCTTCAAACGCACCGAGGTAAAACGTGTGGGGCGCAGCAATCTCTGAACGAAATGCTGCCTCCGACCACGGGTTATCCCCAGCGAACAGGACAGCCTCTATCGCTGCCGCCGCGGCCGCATCGCCGACTGTCAGTTCACGGAACTCCATCACGGCAGCGCGGGCGACTTCGGAGCTTGCTTCGGTGGCACCGCATCCGGCCGACGCAAATACAGCGGGACGAGAGGCTCCGGGGTGGCGCTCAGATCCGCCACAGCAACCAACCCAGCCGGGGCCGGCGCATGGTACGCAATAGTGCCTGCTACGACCGTGACCTGCTCTGCAAGGTTGTCGGGCACGCTCAGCACGTCCACCTGCTCCACTGGCAGATCCGCCGGCTTACATACCTCGGGGCCTGCAACACGGGCACCGTCGTTGTACCGGGCCCAGTACACCTCGCGGCGGCGGGCGTCGGTCACCACAAGCACATCGCCTTGGCGGTCTACCGCTACCGCATCGTGGGTGCATACCCCATGCACCGGAATGCCAAGCGCCTGGCCAAGCGCAGAGGCGGTGGCCATCCCGACACGCAAACCGGTAAACGGGCCCGGCCCGCAACCGACAACGATGGCGTCGAGGTCGGCGAAGGTGAGCGAGGCTTCGTCGAGAAGCACCTGCACTGTCGGCACAAGCTGCTCGTTGTGCGCACGCGTAGCAACGGTTGCCTCAGCAAGCGTTTTCGCCGCCTCGGTATCCACGACACCTGCGACCAAATCCGTAGTCGCCGTGTCGAGGGCGAGCACCAGCATTACTGGCCCATCCCCAGAGCCCACTGGCCCTTCGTGTTGTAGAACGGCATTGCGGTGTTCAGCGGGAAAGTCTCCGACTGCGGAACAGTGCAGATGTCGACCTTCTTCAACTCAACCGGGTCGATCAGGGCAGTCTCACCCTCCGCTGGGATCAGCAGCACGTAACCCATCTCGCCGTTGAGGTCCACATCCTCATCCGTCAGCGCGAAGGCTTCCTTCTTCGCCTTCACCAGCTCCTCCGGCTCGCCTGGGCACAGCGTGGTGTACCCCATGTACTCGTTTGCGTCGTACACCCTGGACGGGTCAACGAGCTGCGCGGCAACCACGTCACCGCCCGGACGGGTCTGCAGCAACGCACGCGTCAGCGAGTTCGTCGGCTTCACCTCGTCCACAGCGTTCGAGCCACGGGACTGCGGAATGAAGATGATCCCGATCAGGATCACCAACCACAGCACCGCCGCAAGAATGATCCAACCACGGGCTTTGCTACTCGTTTTCAGCATGGGTGTAAGCCTACATCCCCTCCACGACACGCCAGGAAACTATCCTGCCCTCAGTCTCCGCGAGAGTCTCCCGATCCAACTGCACGAGAATGTGGCGCGCCCCCAACTGCTCCATCAAACCGCCGCCCCATTCTGCGACCACCACGGCATCTTCCAACTCGGTATCCAGGTCGAGCGCATCGAGCTCACCCAGCGGATCGTCGCCGAGACGGTAGGCATCCACATGCACCAACGCGGGCCCGCCCACAGTGGAAGCGTGCTGGCGCGCGATGACAAACGTCGGGCTGGTCACGCGTCCCTTCACCTGCATGCCACGCGCAATACCTTGTGTGAACGTGGTCTTGCCGGCGCCGAGCGGGCCATCCAGGATCACTAGATCCCCCGCCTCAAGTGCTGCGCCGAGCTCCTCACCAAGCTGTTGCGTATCGACGACCCCCTCACACACCCGCTTTCCTTCACACGCAAACGTGTCCTTCACTTACTCCTCCCCTACATAGGTGCGAAGCGTTCGGCCCTCCGGCGCGCACACAACCTCATAGTTGATCGTGCCGGCGGCCTTAGCCAGATCAGTTGCGCTGCGACCACCCGCACCGAAGATGATTGCCTCGTCGCCTGCCTGGACGTTGTCCTCGTTTGCGCCGAGCCACACCACAATCTGGTCCATGCTCACACGCCCAACCTGGGTGTAGGTCTGGCCATTGATGGCGATCTCCAACGCACCCTGCCAGCTACGGTGCACGCCGTCTGCATAACCGGCCGGAATCACTGCGGTGTAGCCGTCCTCGGGTGCTTCCCAGGTGCGTGCGTAACTGGTTACTTCGCCCTGCTTCATCGGCTTAACCGCGATGACCTGTCCCACCCACGTCATCGCCGGTTTCAGGTCGTGGTCAAGCCCCGCCACTGGTTCGAGCCCGTACAGGCTCACGCCGGGGCGCACCATGTCAAAGTGCAAATCTTTGCGCGTCCAAGTCGCTGGCGAGTTCGCCATGTGGTTTCGCTCCACACGCAATCCGGCCGCACGCGCCGCCTCGATCGCCTTGCGGAAGTTCTCCGCCTGGAAATCCGTGTAGGGGTCGACCGGGTTGTCGGCGCACGCCAGGTGCGTCATCAAACCAGCAACCTCAATCTTGCCGGCCTGCTCCGCCTCAAATGCCATCTTGAACGCTGCTTCCCACTCGGGTTCGTCGATACCGGAGCGGTGCATGCCCGTATCCACCATGAGGTAGACGGTGCGGTGCGTGGGTTCGTCGATAAGCAACTGCAAATGGGCAACACTCGGCGCGCCAAGATCGATGCCCTCCGGTAACTCCTCGTGGATACTCCACAACCAGGCGAGCACAGGCTTCTGTGTGACCTCACGGACACGACGAGCCTCAGCCAACGTGGCCACGCCGAACGCATCTGCGCCATTGCGATCCATCACCGGAACACACTGTTCAACGCCGTGATTGTAGGCATCCGCCTTCACCACACACATCAGTTTCGCCTCGCCTGCCTGCTCTTTCAGACGGCGAGTGTTGTGCGCAATCGCACCTAAATCAATCGTTGTACGGAGCGGAAACATACGCCCCATTGTGCACCACCTACAGCAGGTGCACGACACCCAGCACAGTCAGCATTACTGCCACAGCCCACGTCGCCGCTGCCGTCACCTGCTGCGGGTGGCTGCGCGCCCACGCAAACCCCCTGCCTGCGAGACTTTCAGGACGAGCGCGCACCAACCCGACCAGCAGCGCACACAGCGTTGGCAGCGACAACGCCACCGAGGCGTACAGCGGAATCGCCGCGTAACGCACCTGCGTGTCAATACCCGAGGCGGACAGCAACGCAAGCCCGCCGAAAAACGGTCCCGAGGTTGCGGACTGCACCAGCCCCAAGACAAAACCCGTCAGCACCGTCAGCGGACCGGGCGTGTTCAGGTGCTGCATGATCTTCTGCGTCAGCGCCTGGTTGTCACCGCCACGCATGGCAAGCACCGCCGTCAGCAAACCCGTTGCGATCAGCAACACACCGAAGACAGGGCCGTTGACAAAACGTTCAACGGCGGAGCCCAACCCGTCGAAAATGACAAGCATCAGCAGCGCAAGCCCCGCCACCCCCAGCCAGTCACCGGCAATCAGCAACGATGTCGTCTTGGCGTAGCGGCCGTTTCCCCGCGGCACCGCAATTCCTACTGCAACGATGACCCCGATGAGCAGAAGGTTCACCGAATCGACGAATGCGAGCTGTAACGCGCCGAGCATCCTGCCTCCTGAGTAACCCCGCCTGCAACGATGGACTCACCCTAGTCCAGACAAGGATGCAGTAGGATCGTCGGCGTGTCTGCGAAGCTAAAGAAACTCTCTGACCTGTCCAAGCGTGGCCCCCACCGCGTCCTTGAAGGCGACTTGGGCTACACGGGCCTACCTGGCAAGGTGTACACCCCTGCCGAGGGCAAGAACCTGCCCGCTGTCGCGTTCGGCCACGACTGGACGAAAGACGTCGACGACTACCACGGCACACTGCGCCACCTGGCCAGCTGGGGCATCGCAGTCGCAGCACCCAACACTGAAACCGGGTTTAGGCCAGATCACCGTGGCTTTGCTGCAGACCTGGAGACGAGCCTGCAGATCCTCGCCGGCGTGCGACTGGGCAACGGCAACATCTCTGTCTCCCCAGGCAAACTCGGCATCGTCGGCCACGGCATGGGTGGTGGCGCCGCAGTGCTTGCGGCGGTAGACAACCCGAAGGTGAAGGCTGTGGCGACGGTGTACCCGGCAAACGTCGCACCGTCCGCGGTGGAAGCAGCCCGTGCGCTCTTCGCCCCCGGCATGGTCATCGGTCCCGGCGAGGACGGCGATTCCTTGTTCGACCCGGGCAACCCCGCAAAGCTTGCCTACAACTGGGCGGGCGATGTGGTCTACCGCGCGCCGAAGAAGGGCGATCAGCAGTCCTTCTCCGAAGACGGCATGATCAAGCGCATCCTCGGCTTGGGCAAGTCCGACCGCGCACTGCAGGAAACCGTGCGCGGCTTGCTCGTGGGCTACTTGCTGCACGTGCTAAACGACGAGAAGGCCTACGCCGGCTACGCGAAAGCCGACGCCGAAGGCTCTGGCGTGGTCTCCCTTTCTGGCGAGAAGCTCGCCAAGGCCGCGGGGCTGGCCCGCGACAACGCCGGTTTCTCCCTGTTCTAGGGCGGCGCGCTTCCGCGGGGTTCTCACTCGCGGGTTAGGCCTCTTCGCCCACGCCGGGCTGCTCCGGCGGAGTCCCCCGGGCCTGGCTTTGCAGCACCGCATGCACCTGCGCCCTTCTTGCGCGACGCGCCGCAGACACGCGCGAGCGTTCCAAGGTGTAATCCCCACGCGGCGCGACCGGCTTCGGCCGTTCCATCGTCTCGCGCGCTCTGGCGTAGTGCTTCGCAGTTTGTTCCATCTTGTTCTGGTGCTCGCGCATCATGGCCTCAAAATCAGCCATGCGTTTTTGCGTCCTACGTTGGAACTGGAGCACAAACAACTCGTAATCCATTGGTTACCACTCCCCCGTTTTCTTCATTGCCCACGGATCCTGCCCGCCCTGAGCGCCTGATTGTGCCCCGTCTGCGCCACCTACGGAAGCAGCTGTTGTATCGACGTGCTGTGCCTTCTTCGGCGGTGGTGGCGGCTCTTGCACCTGCGACAGTTCTGGCGGTGGGGCGATAACCCCATCCTTAGTCGGTGTCGGTGCAGGTGCAGGCGGTGGTGGTGGCGGTGGCGCTGGTGCCGGTGCTGGAGCAGGTTTCGGTGCTGGTTTCGCCGGCGGTTCAGGCTCCGGCTTCGGTGCTTCCTCCGGCGGGCATTCCACCTCGCCCTGTGCCAGGTCGAGCTCAAGGCCCAGTTTCAGCCCCACATCGACCGAGATATTCACGCCGGCGGCCACAGTGCCGACCGAGGAGCTTGCAACCGTGTCGCATGGTTTCTCCACCGCAGGCTCTGGCTGGGTTTGCGCCGCCTCACCAGTGCACTCGGCAATGCTGTCGAGGCACTCCCGGATCACCCCATTTCGGTCCGTGGTCGTTGCTGTTGCACACCGCAGCGCTTCGATGATCACCTCGACGGCGATCTCCACAATCTGAGTGATGCCGCAACGCTGCGCGATTTCGAACACACGGCGCGCAGGTTCCAAGATCGCACGAATCGCCATATCAGCTGAGCGCACGATCGCTTCTATCGCCGAAGAGCACTCTCCAATACGCTGGCCTACCTGCTTGACGTGTTCAAAGTGGTCGGTCTCGCGGGCTTCATTTCGGCACTCCCGATCCCGGATGCCCACCTCCTCAAACCATCCGCTGTTATCCGCCGTGCACGTGCGCGCTGGTGTATCCGGACGCTCACAACTCAACGCCAATTGCAAGCCGATCTGTGCGAACACCGAAAGGTCGAGCCCGTTGATACAGGAGGACTCGGACATCAACTCACCGGCAAGGCCTCGCACGGCATTGCGCTGGTGTTCTGGCACCTCAGGTGCAACCTCGACCGCTTCGACGAGGGTGCGGACATCATCTTGCACTGTCGGCATCATGGCTGCTCCACCCCCTCAAGTACCTCGGCTGCGAGTGCATCGGCGGCCACGATGTCGTCGGTAAGCGCGAGCACCTGCTCCCAGTTCTCGCTGCGGACCTCTAAAAACCGCTTCGACGTACTGTGAAGCGCTTCAAGTGCCTCAGCAACACGCTGGCCTTGCTCCGCGAAGCCATCGCCGAAAGCAGACGGGTCCACCGTGATGCGCCTCGCGTCGAGGTCGTGCGCCGCAGCACGGTACGCGTTAATCGCGGCACCGTACTGCGTTCGAACATTGTCAACGTCAACGTCGACAGCACTGACATGTCGTGTCATTTCCCACCCCTGAAAAGATTCCAGTCCAACTATTTCTACTTAGTTAGACTCCCCCAACGCCCCGGCGGTTCCCTGCCGGGGCAAAAAACTTCTTACTCAGAAGTTACACGGCTGCGACGACCGCCGCGAGCTGTCCGGCAACCTTTCGTGCCTGTTCTTCCTCAGCTGCTTCCACCATCACGCGGAACAGCTCCTCGGTACCCGACGGACGCAGCAAGACACGGCCGGTATCGCCCAGCTCCGCTTCGGCTTCGCGGATCGCGGCGGTAACGGATTCGTCGTCAAGAATGCGCGACTTGTCTGAGACCGGAACGTTGATCAGCGTCTGCGGCAGCACGGTCATCACACTCGCCAACTCAGCGAGCGACTTCCCGGTTTCAGCCATGCGTGCCATGAGCATCAGACCGGACAGCACGCCATCGCCGGTGGTCGCATGCTCCGGAACCACAATGTGGCCGGACTGCTCGCCACCCAAGGAGAAGTCGCCACGGTTGAGCTCTTCGAGGACATAACGGTCGCCCACTTTGGTCTCCCGCATCTCGATGCCCTCGCGCTTCATTGCCTGCTTCAGCCCCAGGTTGCTCATCACCGTGGCCACCAGCGTGTTGGAACGCAGCGAGTTGTTATCGCGCATCGCGGTTGCCAGTACAGCCATGATCTGGTCGCCGTCGACAACATTGCCCTCGGCGTCCACAGCCAAGCAACGATCCGCGTCACCATCGTGCGCCAAACCAAGGTCCGCGCCGTGCTCAACCACTGCGCGCTGAATCTGCTCCATGTGCGTGGAGCCTGCGTCGTCGTTGATGTTGTAGGCGTCGGGCTTGTTAAAGATCGCGGTCACGTCAGCTCCCGCTGCCGCATACGCCTTCGGGGCTACCTCGAACGCTGCACCGTTCGCGCAGTCCACCACAACCTTGATACCTGACAGGTCGGTGCTTACCGCATCAGCCAGGTGTGCCAGGTAGCGGCTCTGCGCATCTGGGGCCTCCTCGATCACACGGCCGATGCTGGTGCCGGTCGGACCGGTTTCCTCCAGCTCGTCCATGGCGCGCTCAATCTCGTCTTCAATATCGTCGGGCAGCTTGTGACCACCAGCGGAGAAGAACTTGATCCCGTTATCCGGCATCGGGTTGTGGGAGGCGGAAATCATTACACCGATGTCGGCTCCGTAGTCGTCCGTAAGAAACGCCAAGCCAGGCGTCGGAATCACACCGACACGCAGCACGTCTACGCCCTTCGACGCCATGCCGGCTGCCATCGCTGCCGCCAGCATCTCACCGGAGACGCGCGGGTCGCGCCCAATGAGCGCTACTGGGCGACGCTTCCCGGAGCGACGGTCCTTCGTCAGCACCGTTGCCGCAGCTGCGCCGAGCTTCAACGCCAACGGCGCTGTCAACGCCTCGTTGGCCAAGCCGCGAACACCATCAGTTCCAAACAATCGAGTCATGCCCACAATTATGCATGCTTGCTGCAATTGCTTATCGACGAACCCTCGCAACCGGTCCGCTCACCAACAACGACAGAAGAAACGGCAAACGCCGCCACCCGAAACCGGGCGACGGCGTGTGGAGTAAGCCAGCGATTAACGCTTGGAGTACTGCGGTGCGCGACGGGCCTTGTGCAGACCAGCCTTCTTGCGCTCCACGGCACGAGCGTCACGGGTGAGCAGGCCGGCCTTCTTCAGGGTCGGGCGCTCAGCCGGGTTGTAGATGTTCAGTGCGCGGGCGATAGCCAGACGCAGAGCACCGGACTGGCCGGTCGGGCCGCCACCGGAGATGTTGGCCTTGATGTCGAACTGGCCTTCGCGCTCGAGCAGCGTCAGCGGGGTCAGGATGTCCTGCTGGTGCAGCTTGTTCGGGAAGTACTCCTCGAACTCACGGCCGTTGACCGTGATCTTGCCTTCGCCCTCGACGACGGTCACGCGAGCGATTGCGCGCTTACGACGACCAACAGTCTGGATCGGGCCCTCGTGCAGCGGTGCGACCTCAACGGTCTCCTCAGCAGCGTCAGCCTCCGGCGCAATTGCGTCACCGATGGTGTAGTTGAACTCCTCGGTTGCTGCGGTTGCGGCATCGATGTCGGTGTCGGCAGCGAGGTTGTCGTAGTTGTTCGGCTCGGTCATTACTGTGCCACCTGCTTAAACTCGTAGGTTTCCGGCTTCTGAGCAGCGTACGGGTGCTCGGAGCCGACGAAGACGTGCAGCTTCTTGATGGACTGGCGGGAGAGCTTGTTGTGCGGCATCATGCCCTTCACAGCTTCCTCGATCACGCGGTCCGGACGCTCGTCCAGTGCGCGGCCCAGGGTCATGGACTTCAGACCACCCGGGTAGCCGGAGTGGCGGTAACGCATCTCGCGATCGCGCTTGTTGGAGGAGATGTGGATCTTGTCGGCGTTGATCACGATGACGTGATCGCCGGTGTCAACGTTCGGTGCGAACTGCGGCTTGTGCTTACCGCGCAGCAGGTCTGCTGCGGTGGAAGCAAGCTTGCCCAGCACCACGTCGGTTGCGTCGATGACGTACCAGTTACGGGTCACGTCACCGCTCTTCGGGTGGTAAGTAGACATGCATGACTCCTTAAAGTCTGTCTAGATTGCTGCCGGCCATCCTTCGCATGTTCCTCGACGGTTCCGGCGGCCGGTGGAGACCCGAAACGCGCGTCAGGCGGGACACACAGGGGTTAAACACTACGGCAATCTGGCCGCAAAACAAAAACGCCGCCGCAGGTGTTCCCCTTCATCACCTGCGGCGGCGTTTCCCCCGAGTCCCCCCTTTTTTCTTTTGTGGATGCGCCGGGGACGGATCTGCCGCGCCCTATCCCCCGATGGTCGGCGTTGTCGCCCCGACGCAAGTCTGTTGGTTAGCCCCAGCTGTTCGCTGCAGCGTTGTTGACGGCCAACATGGTGGAGTTGCCATCCTCAACGGTCTGCGCGATCTGGGTGAGGATCTGGTTGAGGTCCTCTGCTGCCTGGTCCCACTTGGCTTGGTGTGCCTGGTAAGCGGTGGCGGCGGTACCTTCCCAGGTCTGGACCATGGGCTGGAGCATCTGCTTCAGTTCGGCCAGGTCGCCGTTGATGCGGGATGCGGATGCGCGCATATCTTCGGATGCGCCGGCGATCTGAGTGAAGTCGTATTTGATCTGCATGGTGGTTCCCCCTTGTGGTTAGAGTGCGAGTCCGCCAGCGAGCTGACGGAGGCTGTCGGTGTTGGTTGCGTCGGTGGACTCGTAGTGCTTCGCGTTGTCGCGAATGTTCGCGGAGATCGCGGTCAACGCCTCCGACAAACGCTTTTGAGCGTCGTCGTAGCGCATCATCAGGTCGTCGAAACTGCGCTGCGCGTTGCCCACCCAGTAGTTGCGAGTGGATTCGACTACCTGTTGGATGCGGTCGATTTCGCGGTTGACGTTTGCGTTGGTGTCGTCGGTACGGTCTGCGGCGGCGCGCATGACCTCCGCTTCAGTGGCGAACAGCTCCATGGTTTCCCCCTTGTGTGTTTAGGTTGGATGAACGGTGTGTGTTTGCCGTTCATATATCTGACTGACATTTGATGCTTTCGGTTCCATCGAATTCAAAAGTTTTTCATGTCCGCATGTCAGCCCCCTTAAATTCAGCGGTTTCCATGGCCATTCGACACGTTGCGCGTTGCACTGTGGTGGGTTCATGGCGCGTGTGGCAGCCCACGAAAAGCTGGGTGGTGCCGTGCGGCCAGGTCTTCCAGAGCGCCTGCGATCCATCCGCGGCACGCTCCAGGTAGGTCACCGAGGTGCCGTCCGTGTCCACAAGTTCTGTTTGCGGGTCCGCCTCAACATCGGCGAGGAGTTGCTCGGCCATAGTCTTGGCCGGTAGTTGGTACAGCCTCTCAACGGCGATGTGGAGGCGGAAGTTCGGATCATCGCCGGTTGCGCGCCATGTGCCATCGTCGGCCTCAAGAGCGAACCCGGCAGGCAGTTCCACTTGAAGGCCGTCTTGTTCAAGCAGGACGGTCTGCGGTGCTTCTTCGCGTATCGACGACTCCACCGCCACAGACGGCGTTGCCCCCGCAGCAGCTTCAGTAGCCGTCGGTGTCGCAATTGAACTGTCCGTGTTCGCTGCACTGCTGGCGCTGCCGGCACTGCCAACGCTGCCTTTCCAGACAACGTTGAAGATGACCACCGCACACACGACTGCGACCACCACGACGACTGCGGCGATGATCCAGACGCCGATGTTTGACGAGCGGTTGTCCGCAATCGCCGCGAACGTGTCTGTCGGCGGGTCCCGTGGCGGGTCCCGTGGCGGATCCCACGGCGCAGGTGGCGCGGAGGGTGCGTTGAGCGAACGTGGCACGTCTGCCGGATCGGGACCAAGGAGTTCGGTGGTTAAGTCAATGTCGTAGTCCGCCAGGGCGTACTCGAGCTCGCGTAGGCGCGTGTCGTCTGCGGTGATGTGCACGTGTGCCCCATCTGGGTTCGGCCCCAGCACAGTGCGGATCGTGCTCGCGATTTCACGGCTGCTTGGCGCGTCGAAGCGGTGGACGTCGGCCGCACCGGTGAACACGGTCGACGCATCGGTCGCGGTAATACGCAGGTCTGTCATTTAGTCCCCCATATTCAGCATCGGCAGTTGGATCATGCCCTTCGGCTCGCCCTGTACGAGCGTTGCGCGCCCTGGTGGCTGCGAAGCCGGTCGGACGCCGAAGAGTGCGCCTTCGTCCTTGGTGCCGTCCATAATCAGCACGTCTGGGTGAAGGTCTTTCACAGCGGAGAGGAACGGGCCAAACATGGCACGCCCAACACCGCCGAACTTGCGCGCCACCACGATGTGCAAGCCGATGTCACGCGCGTGGGGCAACAAGTCGATGATTGGGCGCAGTGGTTCGTCGCCGACCAGGTCGAGATCGTCGATAAGCAAGTAGAGCTCTGGGCCTGCCCACCAGGACCTGTCTGCCAGTTGGGCGGGCGTGACGTCGCTGCCCGGCAGTCGCGAGGTCAGCGTGGTGGCCAGCGAGCGCACCGCATCGGTGAGCGCACTCGAGGAAGCTGCGTACGCCGCGACCATGTCGCTGTCCGCATGAGCCAGGTGTGCCCGGCGCGGGTCGCAGATCACCATGCGGGCTTGTTCGCGTGGCATCGCTGAAATAGCCGCAATCGTGCTGGCGATGAAGGCGGATTTGCCCGCGCCGCCTGCACCGATGGCCAGGATGTGGCCGGTGGAGTACAGCGGTGCAAGGTCCGCTCCGCCAATGCCGAGTGGGATGCGGGTGCCGTCGATAAGCGGTTGCGCGTCGACTCTTGCTGGCAGCACGCGCAGGCGTGGCACCGGCGTCTGGCTCGCCGCCTGGGCTGCGATGTGTGCGATGTCTTCGGCGCTGGTCAGCGCGACATGCATGACTTTGCCGTCCGGGGTGAGCGCACGTCCCGGCACGGCGGCGAGACGTTCTTGGGCCTTGCGGTCGATCAGCGAATCCATCGGCTCGGTCAGGCGCATCTCGATGCGGGTGCCGATGAGGTCGCGCACATTCGCACGCACTGCGTTCCACCGCTGTGTGGTAACCAGCAGGTGCACGCGTGCAGCAGGGCCTTCGGAGGCGATCCGTGCCAAAGGATCGCGCAGGTCCTCAAGTTTGGAATCGTTGGCCAGCAACGCATGCCAACCATCGACAACGAGCAGTGTCGCGCGCGAGGCAGGCACATCCAGAAGTCCGGTGACCTCGTCGATAACACGACGCGTGCGTTCTTCATCCTTCGCGTTCGCCACACCCGCCACGTGAGGCAGGGACTCGATGTCGCTGTAGTCGCCGCCGCCAGCGTTGATGATGTAGATCGCCACCTCATCGGTTGTGCGACACAGCGCTTGCTTGGCGACGATCGACCGCACCGCCATCGACTTCCCCGTCTGCGGCGCACCAGCAATGGCAACATGCTCACCGGCACGGGAAAAGTCCACGGCGAAGGGGACTTGGAGTTGGCGATAGGGCTCGTCGACGAGGGCGATGGTGTCGTCGACAAGCGAAGAAAGCGCGAGCGTATCCGGCAACGGTGGCAGCCACACCTGGTGGGCGCGCATGCTCCGGGTTGCGGCGACGTCGCGGGCTTTCTCCACAACGGCGTCGAACAGCGTTGTCGAATAGTCGGTATCGGTAACAGTTTGCGGGGCGATTTCTATCTCGTCGCCGGTAAACAACCGCACTGTCGGCGCGTCCGCTGGGTGCGACAACACCTGGCGGGTCAGCGGGCCGGAGACGTAAGAACCCCTAAAGCGAGTGAGTTCCATACCTGACTTGAGGTAACCCGAGCCCGGCTCACTGGGCAGTTCATAGGCATCCGGCACGCCGAGGACTTGGCGCGACTCCCCTGCGGAAAACGTCTTCAACCCGATGCGATACGACAAGTGGGAATCGAGCCCGCGCAGCTTTCCTTCCTCGAGCCGCTGCGAGGCGAGCAACAAGTGCACACCAAGTGAGCGGCCCAGGCGCCCCACCGCGACGAAAAGGTCCGCGAAGTGCGGGTGTTGCGAGAGCAATTCTGAAAACTCATCGACGATGATCACCAGCGACGGCAGTGTGTGCCCAGCGCGGGTGTAGTCGGTGATGTTGGCAAAGTTGCCTGCGGCACGCAGCAGTTCCTGGCGGCGGTTCAACTCGCCGGAGATGGCATCAAACATGCGCTCGACCAGCACGGCCTCGTCTTCAAGGTTGGTGATCACCGCACTGGTGTGGGGCAGGTCCTCGCAGCCGAGGAAGGTTGCGCCGCCCTTGAAGTCCACAAGCACCAAGTTGAGCTCGTCCGGCGAGTGCGTTGCGGCAAGCGCAACAACGATTTCCTTAAGCAGTTCGGACTTACCACTACCGGTAGCTCCGATACAGAGCCCGTGTGGGCCCATGCCACCGAGCGCTGATTCTTTGAAGTCCAGGTACACCGGCTGCCCATCGGGGGTCGCGCCGATGGGCACGACAAGCTTGTTGCGCATCCCCGGCCACATTGTGGTGGCATCGAGTGCATCCAGGTCCGTAATCCCCAGCATGGCAAGCAGATCGCCCGTGTCTTCACTCGCACCTTCTGGGCGTCGGTAGAACCCGAGGTGGCGAGCGATGAACTCGGCCTGCGCGTCAGTGAACGAGTCCGGAAGGCCGAGTTGCTCCATGCCCTGTTCGGTGACCGCAGCGAGCGTATCGGTGCACACGAGGTGGAAGGCATCCGGGTCCACAAAGTAGTGCTCGTCCGGGTGGACGACAATCACACAGTCGGCGTCGGGGGCGTGGAGGTGCTCCACGGTGGCGTCGATAAGCACCACGCGAAAACGTGCATGTTCCGCGCGAGCGTGCGGCAGCCACTTCGCCCACGCGAATGGCGCGTCGATGCTGACCAACTCGGGCCCATGAAAAAACGCGAGTTGGCACACGATGGAACGCGCCACCTCATGCGCGCCGGGACCAGCCAAGGTGACCGCGGGAAATGCATCGAGCTGCACAACAATCGGCATGCCAGGCACGGTGCTTACGGCAGCGACAGTGCGACGAAGACTCACCGCGCACACCGGGTCAAGGTCCTCTGGGCTTCCCGGATCCTCTACATCGACAGGCGTGCACAGCGCACCGCTGCCAGTCCCCAACCGGACGGTCAACGCCAGCGGTGACGCCGCAGTGCGCTCCCAAACCCGCTCCACCGGTGTCGCAGCAACAAGATCTGCCGGAGCCGGGTGCAACCCTGTCGCGTGCGCGCGCTGTTGCGCTGCGTTCGCGCGCGCCTTCCGGGTCAACGCATCCAGGTGGCGCAGGTACACCCGGCGCGTTTCGTTGATATCTCCCTGCCGATCTTGCGGATTGATCATGCCCAACAGTCCGAAAAGCATCATCAGCGGGAAGATCAACATCATTGGGCTCACAGTGCGTCCAGATGTCATCATCAGCGCCATCACCGCACCAACGGCAACCACCATCACAATTGGCAGCAAGATCTTGATCACCGGCTGCGTCTGCGGCTTTTGCGCTGTTGGGACTGGCTCTGCACGCAGTTGTCCTGTTGGCAGTGCCGGCACGTCAGGTGTGCCCGCAGTTGGTGCGAGCACAGCATCGTGGTCTAACCCGAGCATTCGTGGATCCCCCCTTTTCACCCCATGTGGCCACAGTTCCCCCGAACTGTGTTGGGCATAGTGTTGAGCGCAGTGTAGACCATTTGCCCGCCAAAGGGGTACGAAAAGCTGGACTGCAGCGTAACGGTGCGCCATACTGGCCCAAGTTGCGTGGCAAATGGGGGCCACGCGTTGAGACTTCCGGGGGAAGAGTTTTGGTTGCTACTTCGGCGCACCACATTGTGCGCGTAACCGTACGTGTTTCTGTTGCGGCGTTTCACCGCGATATCGATGTCACACTGCCGACATCCTCAACGTTTGCAGAGGTGCTGCCCGAATTGGCGCGTCTTGTGGAACTGCCGCAGATCCACCGCCCGTGGGAAATCTCCACGGCAGGCGGACGCCCACTCGACATGCACACGCCGTTGTACGCGCTCAAGCTTCACGACGGCGCCGTGATCGCCCTGCGCCCCAAAGAACCCATCGCACCTCCCGTGGTACGCGACGCCGCCGACGCCCTCGCGCACGCAGGCCGCAATGCCCGCAGCGTGCGCGGCCTCGACGCCGCCGCAACCCTCGTAGGGTTAGCGTGCATTGCGTTGCTGCTCAGCATGTTTACCCCACCTCCCGCGACCTTCGCCGTCACCGGGTTATGTGCGCTCACCCTCGCTGCTGTTGCGAAATCGCCCGCCGTGTTTGCTGCCGCGCCGTTGTGCCTCGGCTGGGCCGCCGCCACATGGGTCATCGGTGGCGCAGAACCGAACCTGCACAGCACAGACGTTGCTCTTGGCGCACTCGCAGGTGTCGTCACAGCCTTCATCACCGTCGGCATTGGAGTGGCTCTGCGCCTTGCGGGCCCTGCATTGGTGGCGTTTGCTGTCACGGTTGGTGTGCTCAGCGGCATCGGCATGTTAGGCACCTGGCTGCCCGCCGCAAACGCGCCTGCCGCATTATCCGTCCTCACCGGCCTGTTTACGGTTGCCGCCACACCCGGCATCGCCACCCGTGCTGCAGGCCTTGCCGTGGCGCACGTGCCCACCGCCGGCGAAGAATTCGATCGCGCCGACGAATACCAACCAGACGTCGACGCACGCAGCCGAGTCGCCACCACCATCGCCAGCGCAGTCACCGCCGGAATTGCCACAGTGAGCATCCCTGCGCTCCTCCAGATCGGCAGCAGCGGCGGTGCATGGAACTTCGTGTTCTGCACCTGCATCGCTGGCGCACTCGTCGTCTACGCATCGCGCCACCACTGGGCTGCAACCCGCATTGCGCTGATGGCGATAGCACTCGCGGCAGTCATTGCTTCCGCCATCAGCGTTGTGCGTATCGACGACCCGCATCCCGCCCTCATCACCATCGCCGTCCTCACCGCACTGGCAGCTACAACCACCGTGCTGTGGGCCCGGCGCGTACCCGACCTAGAACCGACAACCGTTGTCTGGTTCGAACGTGCCGAAATCGCCGCCCTCATCGCCGTCATCCCACTCGCGGTACACCTCACCGGGGTCTTCGACCTGATTCGAGGGCTGTAACAATGCGCACACGTTCCCTGCCCGCTTCCGCACTGTTGCCACTGATGCTCGCCATGCCTGTACTCTGCGCACCTGCAGCACTCGCGCCGGGCTCGCTTACCTACGCCTCCGCCCAAGACATCGCCTGCGCCGTGCCTTCGGCAGCACAACCACCAGGTGAGACACCTGCGGAGCTCCACGAGCTCCGTCGCTTCGCCACCGGAGCCGGCGTGCGCGTCGCCGTCATCGACACTGGCGTCGCTCCACACCCGGAACTTAATCACCTGCGCCCCGGAGCCGACTTTGTCGGCGACAACGCGCTTGCGGACTGCGACAGCCACGGCACCATCGTCGCCGGCATCATCGCTGGGCGCACGCTCGGCATCGCACCAGATGCGGAGATCCTGGCGGTGCGCCAAACGTCAGCCCACTACCGCGGTGTCCGCGGCCAATCTGTCGCGGGGGACCTTGAGACGCTCGCCTCTGCAATCAACAACGCGCTCGACGAAGGTGCGCGCGTGCTCAACGTCTCTGTCGTGTCCTGTGTGGACCCGGGGCTTGCCTCACGCATTGATCTCAATGGACTGCGCGGCGCGTTGCACCGTGCCGAGGCCGACGGCGCAGTCGTCGTCGCCGCATCCGGCAACACCAGCGCCGATTGTGAACCAGGCTTTAGCGTGATCCCGGCTCTGTTTCCCACGGTGCTTGCTGTGGGGGCTCGCGAGGACACCCACACGCTCGCGTCATACTCCATGCCAGCGGAAATCTCCGCAGCCGGTCTTGTCCCACACGCGCTCGCATCCAGCGGCAACGGCTGGGCCGACGGCACGCTCACCCGCGACGGGTCACGCCCCTACGTTGGAACCAGCTTCGCCGCACCGGTAGTCAGTGGTGCGGCCGCGTTGCTCATGCAGCGCTACCCCGGCATCACGCCAGACCACGTGCGCACGCTCATCACCGCCGCAGCACAACACGGCGGCGGCGCCATCACCCCGCACAACGTGATCAGCCAACTCACGCCGGACGACATCGCGCCCCGAGACACCGTCACCGTGGCCCCAACAGAGCGCACCGCCTCCTTAGCCGTGAAACGGTTCAGCAGTGTCGGTCTCGGCGCAGTTGTGTTCGCTCTGCTGGGTGTCCTTGTACTGTGTGCTGTTAGTACGTGGCGGTCAAAGCCGCAGCCCGGGTCAGCTCCTCGCCCTCCGGCAAGAGGCTGACAATCTCCCAAGGCACGCGCTCGACATGCACCGCACCGACCGTGGCAAGTGTTTCCGCATCGGGTGCACGGTGGCGCAACCCGTTGCTCGCCACGACGTGGAAGCCATGTCCGGAATCCACACCGATCGAGCCATCCGCAAGCCCCGCAAAATGTGTCGCCACCGACGCCCCAGACAACGCAATCGCCGAAGCATCACCGGATCGCACTGCGCCGTACCGTGCTGTACCGGCGTGTTCTGCACCGTCGTGTTTTGTACCGTCGTGTTCTGTACCGGACTGCACCGCGCCACCACGGTCCTGGTCCACGCATACCGTCTGCTGCACCGGGTCAACCCACTGCGGGCGACGCTCTGGAATCGTCAGCCCTAAGTCCCCGTCCTGATACGTGGCTAACTGTTCGCGGCCGATGCTGCGTTGCTTCGCGCCAGCATCCAACAGCACTGCCTGCTGCACCTCACTGAGCGGCTCGATTCTCCCGTTGAACAGCGCCCACGCACCGCTCTCAGCGACCAATACTTCTGGCAGCCGGTCGGGCGCAGGTACTGATACCGGTGGCAATTCCTTCAGCGCCGTCATCACCTGCAACGGTGGCTCCCACATCGGAGTGGTGTGCCCGACCCCCAACGCACGGCGCACGATACGCCCCTGCGGGGACGCCGCATCAGGCAGCAACTGTCTGCCCTCACCAGTCACCAACCATTGGCGGGTGCCGTCGGTGGCCAGCACGGTATCGTCGCCAAGCAAAGGCTCCGGACGCTGCCCCGCAACCACCGTCACACGGCCCGGCACCGCACACACCGACCATGCAGCATCAACCGCACCCTCCGGCGCAAACATCGCCGGCGCAGCCACAATGCCCACCGGAACGCCACGTGGCATCGCCGCCAAATGCTCATCACCCACCCGCGACGGATCAGCCGCCGCACCAGCAATCAAGCGTGCAGAAGAAAGATTGGTCACCGGATGAACAGTGTCATCAACACGCACATACAGCGTGCCGTCCGACGCCCGCAGAATCGGGGCATCCCCCGGATCTGCATTCGGACGCATCCACGCAAACAACCCCATCACCCCGGCGATCATCACCACCGCAGCAACACCAAACACCGTGGCGCGATGGCGCGCCGACAACGGGTCATGGATCATCCGGATATCCCCGAACAACAACCCATGCTCCATACGACGGCGCATGAACTGGTGGCCCGAAACCTGGGCACGTGTAGTAGGCAAAAGTTTCGCCATAATTCCCCCTCCCCCGAGTAAGTACTCAACAGGCTACAGCCTTAGCACCCCGCGCGCATCTACCAGGCGGCTACACCGGCATCTTCAAGCTCGAATAGCTCATCCGAGCCGTGGTCCTGTCCGTCTTTGCGCATCGCCCGCAACTGGGCGGTGGAGAACTCGCTGTTGACCGCAAACACCGACGTCGTGCCCTTGCGATACACCGGCGTCACCCCGTTTGACGCCCAGAACGCCCGCAGCATCGGATACTGCGGTTTCTGGTCCGCCCAAAACGACCCCGGGCTGAGCACAAAGAACCGTACGTTCAAGTCCTTCAGCGCCTGCTCCACCACTTCGCCGTTGTCTTCTCCGATGAAGTCCGCGTGCTGGAAAATTGTGTCGTGCGCTGAGCCAATCCCGCCGGTCGGCCATAGGTAATGGCGGGAAACCGACGGCAACCCGTTGTAGGCATACATCCACGAATATCCATCCGCAGGATCACCCATGATCGTGCCTTCCCACGCTGCGTCCTGGGTCGCCAACCAGTCAAACACCTGGAGGTCATCCGCGCTTACCATCCGTCCGCTTTGGCGCGGGGTAGCAAACGCGTCCTGTGCACCAGCCTCAGTGTGGTTGCGTACCTGTGGCACCGCCGCCGACCCGGCGATCACCGCCACCGCGATCGACGCCAGCACCGTGGCTCGCTGCCCCGTACCGGTTCGTGCTGCGAGTGGAGCGAAGGTGACAAGGCGGATAATCACAGCAATGCCGATGGCGGCCGCTACCCACACGCACATCACCACCGGCATGATCAGCCGGTGCCCCGTGCTGTAGTGCAGGTTGCCCACCATGGCCAGTACATCGCCCCACGCGTTATCGAATGGTGTGAGCGCATTTGCGGTCACCGCAAGCGAAACCACATACAACAGCACAGGCCACACCTGGCCGCGCCACAGCACCAACGCCAGCGCGCCTGCACCGGCGAGCCACAGCATCACCGTCGGGTCGAAGTCCGGGAAAAACTGAGAGACGTGCCGGGTGTCCATCCGAAACGCACTCCCCCACGCGCCGCCGCGGCCTAGTTTCTCCTGCGGCGCCCACGAGGCAACCTCACTCGCCTGGTCCGACCCCGCCAGCACTTGGGGCAAAAACACGAGCGTTGCCGCGGCTGCCGGGAGTGCCATCCACACCGTATCGCTACGACGCGAGCGCACCGGGCGAACCAGCAGCGACGTCGCCCACGCAAAGATGACGCCGAGCACCACCACGGTCACCGCAGCCGGGTGTGTGCACAACACGCCAAGGAACCCGATCGCAGCAGGCAGCGCACCCGCATGCCGTGCCGGAACTTCAAGGAACTGCCAAACCACGATGCCGGTCAGGGTCATCGCAAACAGGTACGGCCACATCCCCACGTAGTCGGGCACCCACAGCAGCTGCGGGGCCGCGTACGCCATGATCGCGGCAAACGCGGCGGCAATCTGCGCGGTGAGCCCAGTCGAGCGCATAAACGCGAACACCAGACACACCATGGTCAGCGGCAGTGCCACCGCTGGCAGCACCGTCGACGCGATGTTGACCGCCCGAATCGGCTCAAGACCAGCAGCCTCCGCAAAGAGAGCAACACCCGCGTGGAATCCCGACGGGTAGAACAGCCGCGCGTGCGTTTCGAAGTTCTGCAGCTCGCCCATGCGTGTCGACGACGCCACGCCCGTCTCCATCACAAACCGCACCGCATTCGCATGCCACTGCGAATCCCACCCCTGGACGATATTGTCCGCACCGTTGGGCATCTGAGCCAACCACGACAGCCGGTCCGTAACTGCCATCCACGCCGCGACCGCTACCCCGACAAACGGAATGCCCCAGTGCGTCCACTCCACCTTGCCGGGAAAAAGCGCACGGCGCCACGGCACATCACCACCGCGGCGGGCCTTGCGTGCAAACGCATAGCGCCACCCGCCAGCCACCGCGAGGGCAAGCACCATGCTCACCCCGAACGTCCACAGGTTAAACGGCGCACTAGTCACGCCCCACATCCACGACGACACTCCGATAACACCGAAGGTCACCGGCAGCGCCGTGGTCACCGCTGCAGGAACTCGGAGGCCTGCAACCCACGCCACCAGGAATCCGGGAAGCAGGAAAAACACAACTGCAAACCATGCTGCGGCTGCTGTGGTCATCGCACCTCCCAGATTGTCAGTAACCCAAGCATGCTACATCTCGCGACGCGCGCGGGTAGCTTCGGCGCGGGCAGCTAACTCAGAATCAGCGGGATACTCAACGCCGACCAACGTCAGGCCACGAGCGGGAGCGAGTGGGACTTCGGGCGCGCGTTCGTCGCGAAGCAAGAGCTCCTTTGGCCAGTCACTCCCCCGGCGGCCCTCCCCGACGGTTAAACACGTCGCGGTCAGCGCGCGAACCATATTCCAGCAAAACGCATCCGCAACAATGCGCGCTTCGTACACGGTGTCCTCGACCTGCGACCACTCGAAAGAATGCACGTCGCGGATCGTGGTGGCATGCTCCTTCGGACGGCAAAACGCCGCGAAGTTGTTCAAGCCCACAAGCGCATCGGCACACGCCTGTGTCGTCTCAAGGTCGATAGGTTTTGGCCACACCGCCGTATCGCGCGCCCGTGTTGGCAACGCACCTGCCGGATGCGTAGTCACCCGATATACGTAGGTGCGAGCCAACGCCGAGAAACGCGCGTCAAACCCCTCTGGCGCTTCCACGACATTAAATACGCGGACGTCTTCCGGGAGCAGTTTTGCTAATCGACGAACCAACCGTCCCGGGGCCCCCTCAATCGAACGCTGATCAAGGCTGCTGCGAGGAATATCCACATGGGCGGTCTGTCCCGAGGCATGGACTCCTGCGTCGGTGCGTCCAGCGACGGTAAGGGAGACGCTACTACGCAGCACGAGGCTCAACGCCTCTTCGATGGTCTGTTGGACTGTGCGGATGCCGCTTTTCTGGCGCGCCCAACCGTGAAAATCGGTGCCATCGTAGGCGATATCCAAACGCAGCCGCATCGTCTCATCCATGGCGATCAATCTTATCTGGGCAATACAAAACGCCCAGCTACACGGGGTAGCTGGGCGTTACGCGAGGAAGGAAGTGAGTTTACTTCTCTTCCTCAGCAGCGGTCTCCTCTGCCGGAGCCTCGGTGGTCTCCTCTGCCGGAGCCTCCTCAGCCTTGGCCTCCTCAGCCTGGCGGGATGCAGCTGCGCGTGCAGCGCGGGTTGCCTCGGTGGTAACGGTCTCCTCGAGCACCAGGGAAATCTGGGTCATCGGAGCGTTGTCACCGGAGCGGTTCGGGAGCTTGATGGAGCGGGTGTAGCCGCCCTCACGGTTCTCGAACTTCGGCGCGAGCTCGTTGAACAGGTAGTTAACAACCTGCTTGTTCGGCAGCTCAGCGAGGACTGCGCGGCGGTCAGCCACAGTGCCCTTCTTCGCCTTGGTGATCAGCTTCTCAGCGTACGGACGCACGGCGCGTGCCTTAGCGTCCGTCGTCTTGATAGCGCCGTTCTCGAAGAGGGACTGCGCCAGGTTGGCCAGAATGTGCTTCTGGTGCGAGGCGGACCCTCCGAGGCGGGCACCCTTCTTGGGGGTAGGCATATTCGAACTCCTCGTATGCGGTTAGTTGAGCGCGTGCTCTGTTGTGTTACTCGGTCTCGTCCGCGCCGTCGTCCACGAAATCGCCAGTTTCGGCGTCGTAGCCTTCGAGCTGGGTCGGGTCGAAATCTTCCGGAGCGTCCTTCAAGGTCAGGCCCAGGTTAGCGAGCTTGATCTTGACCTCGTTGATCGACTTCTGGCCGAAGTTGCGGATGTCCAGCAGGTCGGTCTCGCTGTGCTCAGCAAGCTCGCCCACGGTGTGGATCTCCTGACGCTTCAGGCAGTTGTAGGAACGAACAGAGAAGTTCAGGTCCTCGATCGGCGTGGAGTACGCAGCGATGTACTCGGACTCCTGAGCCGACGGGCCGATCTCGATACCCTCTGCAGCGGTGTTGAGCTCACGAGCCAGGCCGAAGAGCTCCACCAGGGTGGAACCAGCCGACGCGAGCGCGTCACGTGCGGTCATCGAGTTCTTCGTCTCAACGTCGATGATGAGCTTGTCAAAGTCGGTGCGCTGCTCAACACGAGTTGCCTCAACCTTGTAAGCAACACGGGTCACCGGCGAGTAAATCTGGTCGACCGGGATACGGCCGGCCTCTCCACCGGAGTTCGGCATAGCCGGGACGTAGCCACGGCCGCGCTCGACAACAAGCTCCATCTCCAGGCGTGCCTGCTCGTTAAGGGAGGCGATGTGCAGATCCGGGTTGTGGATCTCCACGCCTGCCGGTGGCTCGATGTCACCTGCGGTGACGTCGCCCGGCCCCTCGACTGCAAGCTGCATGACTACCGGCTCGTCAAAGTCGGAAGACAGCACGAGGTCCTTGATGTTGAGGATGATCTCGGAGACATTCTCCTTGACACCGTTGATCGTGGTGAACTCGTGGAGCACACCGTCGATCTTGATGGACGTCACGGCTGCGCCCGGGATGGACGACAGCAGCGTGCGACGCAGGGAGTTGCCCAGGGTGTAACCGAAACCAGGCTCGAGCGGCTCGATGACGAACTTCGAGCGGTTGGTATCGATGTACTCCTCGGTCAATTCAGGACGCTGAGAGATGAGCATGAACTTCTCCTTTGGCTCCCGCTATATGAAGCCGGTAGGGACTGATATGGAAGATTCCGTGCACCGTGGACGGCGCGCGGGGTGAAGCAAACGTGTGAAAGTTTACTTCGAGTAAAGCTCGACGATGAGCTGCTCCTGCAGCGGCACCTCGATCTGAGCGCGCTCGGGCAACTGGTGCACGAGGATGCGCAGGGTGTCCGGAACGACCTGCAGCCAAGCCGGAACGACAGCGTCCAGGAGGTTGTCCTGAGCCTCTTCGAACCACAGCATGTTGCGGGACTTCTCACGGACGTCGATGATGTCGTACTGCGTTACCGCGAACGACGGAACGTCGATGCTCTTGCCGTTGACCGTGAAGTGGCCGTGGGACACGAGCTGACGTGCCTGACGGCGGGTCTTAGCCAGACCAGCACGGTAGACAACGTTGTCCAGACGGGACTCCAGCAGGATGAGCAGGTTGTCGCCGGTCTTGCCCGGACGACGGTTCGCTTCTTCGTAGTAGCGACGGAACTGCTTCTCCATCACGCCGTAGGTGAAGCGAGCCTTCTGCTTCTCCTGCAGCTGGAGCAGGTACTCGGATTCCTTGATGCGAGCGCGACCAGCCTGCCCCGGAGGGTACGGGCGACGCTCGAAGGACATGTCGCCGCCGACGAGGTCGACGCGGAGGCGACGGGACTTACGGGTAGCAGGGCCGGTGTAACGAGCCATGTCTCTTTACCTCTTTTCCTTTCAGCCTTAAACGCGACGACGCTTCGGCGGACGGCAGCCGTTGAACGGCTGAGGCGTCACGTCGGAGATCGAAGACACCTCCAGGCCGGCAGCCTGGAGCGAACGGATAGCGGTCTCGCGGCCGGAGCCCGGACCCTTGACGAAAACGTCGACCTTCTTCATGCCGTGGTCCATTGCCTTGCGGGCAGCGTTCTCTGCAGCCATCTGCGCAGCGAACGGCGTGGACTTACGGGAGCCCTTGAAGCCAACGTGGCCGGAGGACGCCCAGGAGATGACGTTGCCCTGCGGGTCCGTGATGGACACGATGGTGTTGTTGAAGGTGGACTTGATGTATGCGTGGCCTGCGGCCACGTTCTTCTTGACGATGCGACGTCCGCGACGTGCACCGGAACGAGTCTGAGTAGCCATAGGTTACTTCTTCTTTCCTGCGATGGTCTTCTTCGGGCCCTTGCGGGTACGCGCATTGGTCTTGGTGCGCTGGCCGCGGACAGGCAGGCCACGACGGTGGCGCATGCCCTGGTAGGAGCCGATTTCGATCTTGCGGCGGATGTCTGCCTGAACCTCGCGGCGCAGGTCGCCCTCGACGGTGTAGGAGGACTCAATCGCGTCACGCAGAGCGGAGAGCTGGTCATCGCTCAGATCGTCCGTGCGCAGGTCCGGAGAAATGCCCGTCTTCTCGAGCAGTTCCTTGGATCGGGTTGCACCGATGCCATAGATGTAGGTGAGAGCGATCTCCATGCGCTTATTGCGCGGGAGATCAACACCAGCTAGACGTGCCATGAGGTACGTACCTTTCGGGTTGTTACGGTGGTTTTCTCCCCACCCGTCCACGTCAACCAACGCTTTATCCGGACCGCGCCGGAGGATGGGTTGGGATTACACGCGGCTCCAGCCACCGTGGCCGGAGGTAAACGACCCACTATGAGCAGGTCTGGGTGAGGAGGCTGAAATGCTTACTTGTAGCGGTAAGTGATACGCCCGCGTTCCAGGTCGTAGGGAGAGAGCTCCACCACGACACGGTCCTCAGGGAGGATGCGGATGTAGTGCTGGCGCATCTTGCCACTGATGTGGGCGAGAACCTCGTGCCCATTGTCGAGTTCGACACGGAACATGGCGTTCTTCAGGGGCTCGACGATGCGGCCCTCAACCTCGATTGCGCCTTCTTTTGCCATACACTCCACTTCCTACACTGCCCGCAAATGTGCAGGCAGAAACGTTTTCTTACCGTGACAGTCGGTACCTGCCAACACTTCGTGGCAGCACCGTTGGACTACTTTATCCGCTCACCTGCGAAAACGCAAAAGGCCCCAGCATTTCGCCGGGGCCAATATGCAACAAAGATGTCTAGTAGACGTAGACCTTGTCACCGATCTGCAGATCACTGAAGTAGCGCTGTGCATCACCGCGGTACATGCGGATGCAGCCGTGGGACAGGATGCTCGGGTCCCCTTCGTGGAACGCGATGCCGTTGTAGGTGAAGTACGTGGCGTACGGCATCGGTGCGTTGCCGAACTCCCAGGAGATCTCGTCCTTGACCTTACGGTTGACGTAGAAGGTACCGCGCGGCGTCTCGTAGCCCGGTCGGCCCGGACCAATCAGGCCCGACTGGTAGTACATGACACCGTTGTTCTGCAGCCAGGAACGGCGACCATCAATGTCAATGCAGGCCTTGGCATCGGCCGGGCACGGACCGTAGTCAAAGCCAGCACGCGGGTTCGGAGCCGGCGCCGGAGCAGGAGCTGGTGCCGGAGCGGGAGCCGGCTTCGGTGCAGGCTTCGGCTTCGGAGTCTTCTCGGCGATGAGTCCGGGGAAGAAAACCTCCACGATCTCGTCGATACGCTGCTTCGCCTTCGCCGGCAGATCCGGGCTGATATTCGCCAACCCGTCTGCCTGCAAGCGCAGGTTGTTGCGAAGATCCCAAGCTGCATCCCGTGCAGACTTATCCAGGTTTGCAAACGCGGTGTTTGCCGACGAGGACAGCGCATCAAGGCTGGAGGTTGCAACCGGATTCGGGGCCGGAGCAGGCGCTGCCTGCGCAGTCACAGGTGCGGCGAGCGTAGCGACGACACCAAAACCGGCGGCAAACGTAATTGCACGTCGCTTCAACGGCGACTGCTTTGCATGGCGAGGACGGTAAGACATGCCGGAAGTATAACCGTATAGCTATGAATCACGCATCGACGCGCCAGCCGTTTATACGCGCGGAGTAAGAATTCGTGGTCCCTGAGCGGTCGCCGCCACGGTGTGTTCCCAGTGTGCTGCCGGTGAACCATCGAGGGTGGTAACCGTCCATTCGTCGTCAAGTACGCGTGTGTCGTAGCCACCACCCAGGATCAACATCGGCTCGATCGCCAACACCGAACCTTCCTGAATCACAGGACCCCGATTCGGCTTGCCCTCATTAGCCAGGTACGGGTCTTCGTGCATCGTGCGGCCAATGCCGTGCCCGCCGTAGCCATCCACAATGCCGAGCTCAACGCCGAAACGCTCCTCGGCGGCGTAGGTTGCCAACTCCAACGCGTGAGACACGTCAGTGAGCTTGTTGCCCGGAACCATGGCTTTCAGACCTTCTGCGAGCACCCACTCGGTTGCGCGGTTGAGCGCGTCCACATCCGGCGCAAGTTCACCGATACCGAACGACCAGGCACTGTCCCCTACCCAACCGTTGAACGTCGCGCCGCAGTCGATGGAAACCAGGTCCCCTTCATTGAGCACCACGTCAGCGGATGGAATGCCATGGACCACCACATCGTTGACCGACGCACAAATTGAGCCAGTAAAACCGTGGTATCCGAGGAAGGTCGGCACAGCGCCATGGTCGCGAATGACGGTTTCCGCCACCTTGTCAAGGTCAAGCGTGCTGACACCCGGCTTTGCCGCAGCACGGACCTCCTGCAGCGCGACACCGACAATGCGGCCGGCTGCCTCCATCGCATCGAGTTCGTCGTGGGTTTTGGCGGCAATCTTGCGTTTGCGGAATGCCATAGCGGGTTGCTCCTTTGTGGTGGTCGTCGATAAGCAAAAGCGAAAGGCCGGTGCGAACACCGGCCTTGAGCGTATTCGGGCTACTTGCCCAGCTGCGCCATGGCGCGCTGGTTGATCTCGTCGACGTCGCCCACAGCGTCGATAGAAATGATCTCCTCACCGTAGTGATCGATCAGCGGTGCGGTCTCATCGCGGTACACGGCGAGACGGGTGCGGATGGTCTCCTCGTTGTCGTCTGCACGACCACGGGCGAGCATGCGCTCCACGACAACGTCCTCATCAACAACGAAGTTGAGCACGCCGTCGAGCTTCTCGCCCTTCTTCGCCAGTAGGTCGGTCAGGATCTCAGCCTGCTCCACCGTGCGCGGGAAGCCGTCCAGCAGGAAGCCGTCCTTCGCGTCGTCCTGGTTCAGGCGATCCTCAACCATGCGTGCGGTGACATCGGTCGGCACAAGCTTGCCGGCGTCGATGTAGCTCTTTGCCTCAACACCGAGCGGGGTGCCCTCGCCAATGTTGGCGCGGAACAGATCACCGGTGGAGATGTGCGGAACACCGAGCTTTTCGGAAAGGATAGCGGCTTGGGTGCCCTTGCCGGCACCGGGAGGGCCAAGGAGAACGAGACGCATTATCGCAGAAGTCCTTCGTAGTTGGATTGCAGAAGCTGGGATTCAATTTGCTTAACCGTGGTCAGGGCCACGGAAACCATAATCAGGATGGCCGTACCGCCAAACGCGCTCATACCCATCCGGCCGGAGCCGGTGATACCGGCGTCCATTGCCAGGTTCGGCAGCACTGCGATCAGCGCGAGGTAAATCGCGCCGACGAACAGCAGGCGGTTCATGACGAACGCGAGGTATTCAGCAGTCGGACGGCCCGGACGGATACCCGGGATAAAGCCACCGTACTTCTTCATGTTCTCTGCCTGATCGACCGGGTCATACTGGATCGACACATAGAAGTAGGAGAAGAAGATGATCATCACGACGTAGGTGAGGATGTACTGCCACGAACCCGGGTTCTGCAGCCATGCCATCACGTGGTTCATCCACCAGTTGTCCGGCGGAGTCGGGTTATTCATGGTCACGATCTGTGTGATCAGAACCGGCACGTACATCAGCGACGAGGCGAAGATGACCGGGATAACGCCAGCCTGGTTGACCTTCAGCGGCAAGTAGGTGGAAGAGCCACCGTACTGGCGACGACCCACCATGCGCTTGGCGTACTGCACCGGGATGCGACGCTGGCCCTGCTCAATGAAGACAATGCCGACGACCAGCGCAACAAGCGCGAGGATGACGAGGATCAGCGTCAAGGCACCGGAGTTCTGGAGGATGAACGCACCCTCGGACGGGATCTGGGTTGCGATACCCGCGAAGATGAGCAGGGACATACCGTTGCCCACGCCCTTTTCAGTGATGATCTCGCCGAGCCACATGATGAGCACCGCACCGGAGGTCATCACAAGGATCATCATGATCAAGGTCCAGACATTGCGGTCTTCCACCAGCACCGGCATTCCCTGGCCGAGCAGCTGCTCGCGGTCTGCCAGCGCGACGATACCTGCGGACTGCAGCAACGCCAGCGCAACCGTGAGGTAGCGCGTGTACTGCGTCATCTTGGCCTGGCCGGACTGACCTTCCTTCTTCAGCTCCTCGAACTTCGGGATCACGACAGTGAGCAGCTGCACGATAATCGACGCCGTAATGTACGGCATGATGCCGATCGCGAAGATCGACAACTGCAGCAGTGCACCACCGGAGAACAGGCCAATGATGGAGAACATCGTGGCACGGTCACCCTGGGCAACCTCTTCGAGTCGCTGGTTGATCAACGCGTAATCAACGCCCGGGGACGGGATCTGGGCACCTACGCGGTACAGAATCATCAGCGCAAGGGTGATCAAGATCTTCTTGCGAAGGTCAGGATCCTTAAACGCCTGAGCAATTGCGGACACATAGCCTCCTGGCTTCCACCTGAACCGCGGCGGAAGGTAGTGGATAGTGCAGCGCCGACTCGTGCATGAAGGCACACAAAACGGGCCGTCGCCGTGTTTGACCCCACTACCCTAGCAGCTGTGCTTAAAAAGTTGATACTCACGGTCGACTTTACCGCTACAGCACAGCGAAAACCCCCACACCGGACAGTGATTGTCCAGTATGGGGGTTATCTCAAGCGCGGAAAGCGTTACGCTTTCGGCTCTTTACGCGTCCTTCGGAGCGCGCTTGGAGAACTCGACGACGGTGGCGGAACCGCCAGCAGCCTTGAGCTTCTCCTCAGCGGACTTGGAGAACTTGTTTGCGGTGACGTTGAGTGCGACGTTGATGTCGCCCTCTGCCAGCACCTTCACCGGCTGCTTCGGGCGAACGAGGCCCTTAGCGACGATGTCGGCAACTGCAATGTCGCCACCCTGCGGGAATGCTTCCGCGAGGTCCGCGACGTTGACCACCTGGTACTCGACGCGGTTCGGGTTCTTGAAGCCCTTGAGCTTCGGCAGACGCATGTGCAGCGGCATCTGGCCACCCTCGAAAGCAGCGGAAACCTGCTTACGAGCCTTGGTGCCCTTGGTACCGCGGCCAGCGGTCTTGCCCTTGGAGGCCTCACCGCGACCAACGCGGGTCTTGGCCTTGTTGGCGCCCTCTGCCGGGCGCAGATCATGGAGCTTGATGATGTCAGCCATGTTTTATCTACTCCCCTGCAACTTCTTCGACGGTGACGAGGTGACGCACCTTGAGGATCTGGCCGCGGGTAGCAGCGTTGTCCTTCTTCACCACGGACTGACCGATCTTGCGCAGACCGAGAGCCTCGAGGTTCTTGCGGGTCACCGGCTTCTCACCGATCTTGCCGTGGTGCAACGTAATCTTCAGTGCCATTGTTCTTAGGCCTCCTGTCCTGCGCGAGCGCGCAGCATACGTGCCGGGGCAACGTCCTCGACAGCCTTACCGCGCTTCGCTGCGACCTCTTCCGGACGCACGAGCTGCTTCAGGCCTGCAACGGTGGCCTGAACCACGTTGAGGGCGTTGTCAGAGCCGAGGGACTTGGCCAGGATGTCCTGGACACCAGCGGCCTCGAGCACCGGACGGACTGCGCCACCGGCGATCACACCGGTACCCGGAGCAGCCGGGCGGAGCATGACGATACCGGCGGCTTCTTCAGCCTGAACCGGGTGAGGAATGGTGCCACCGATCATCGGGACGCGGAAGAAGTTCTTGCGAGCCTCTTCTGCACCCTTCTGAATTGCGGCGGGAACTTCCTTCGCCTTGCCGTAGCCAACGCCGACCATGCCTTCACCGTCGCCGACGACGACGAGAGCGGTGAAGGACATGTTGCGGCCACCCTTAACGGTCTTGGCAACACGGTTGATGGTGATGACGCGCTCGATGTACTTATCGCGCTCGTCGTTCTGGTTGCGACGGTCGTCGCGACGGCCACGGCCGCCGCGGTTACCGCGGTCGTTGTTGTTCTGGTTGTCGGCGGAGCGCCCGCCGTCACGCCGTTCACGTTCGGCCATTACGCGATCCTTCCGTTGATGGTGATGTTTGCCGTGATCATTAGAACTTCAGACCACCTTCACGAGCAGCTTCAGCCAGGGCCGCAACGCGGCCGTGGTACTTGTAGCCACCACGGTCGAAGACGATCTGCTCGATGCCTGCTGCCTTGGCACGCTCAGCGACGAGCTGGCCAACCTTTGCGGCCTTCTCCTTCTTGTCACCCTCCAGGTTGCGCACGTCTGCCTCGATGGACGACGCAGAAACCAGGGTGTGGCCTGCGAGGTCGTCGATGACCTGGACGTGGATGTGGCGAGACGAGCGGTGCACAACGAGACGCGGGGTCTCCGGGGTGCCACGCAGGGTCTTGCGGATGCGGTAGTGGCGACGTGCGCGGGCCTCGCGGCGGCGGGACGAGATGTCCTTGCCCACCGGGGTGCGCTTGGTGTTCTCTGCAGTATTGCTCATGATTACTTACCCGTCTTTCCGACCTTGCGGCGGACCTGCTCGCCGGCGTAGCGGATGCCCTTACCCTTGTACGGGTCATCCTTACGCAGACGGCGGATGTTTGCCGCAATCTGGCCAACCTGCTGCTTGTCAGTGCCTTCGATGGCGAACTTGGTGTTGCCATCGACGGAGAACGTGACGCCTTCCGGCGCCTCAATCAGGATCGGGTGCGAGTAGCCGAGGGAGAACTCAAGGTCCTTGCCCTTCTGCTGCACACGGTAACCGACGCCGAAGATCTCCATGTTGATCTTGTAGCCCTCAGTCACGCCGATGATCAGGTTGTTGATCAGCGAGCGGGTCAGGCCGTGCAGCGAACGGCTGTCGCGGTGATCGTCCGGACGGGACACCACGACTTCGTTGTCTTCGACGGAAGCGGTGATCGGCTCCGGCATCTCGAGGTCCATGGTGGCCTTCGGGCCCTTGACCTCAACACGCTGGCCGTCGATCTTCACCTCGACGTTGTTCGGGATTGCGATGGGTGCATTACCTACACGCGACATAGTCTTTTCAACCTCCCCTTACCAGACGTAAGCGAGGACTTCCCCGCCTACACCCTTCTCTTGAGCCTGGCGGTCGGTCAGCAGGCCGTGGGACGTGGAGATGATTGCCACGCCCAGGCCACCGAGCACCTGAGGCAGGTCGTTGGACTTGGCGTACACGCGCAGGCCCGGCTTGGACACGCGGCGCAGACCAGCGATGGAAGCCTCGCGGGTCGGGCCGTACTTGAGGTTGAGCGTCAGCGATTTGCCAACCTTCTCGTCCTCAACTTTGTAATCTTCGATGTAGCCTTCCTGCTTCAAGATCTCAGCAATAGCTGCCTTGAGCTTGGAGGACGGCATAGACACGGTGTCGTGCTGCGCAGTTGTTGCGTTGCGCACGCGCGACAGCATGTCCGCAATCGGATCTGTCATGGTCATTGTGGTGACCGTTTCCTTTCTCGTTGCGGTTCCCTAAACCCACCTGACCCTTTTCAAGGTCGCGTTTTCCGCATGGTCTATCGGGGGCTACTCAACGCTGCCCACACTCAGTAGCGTGGGCCGCTCGCCGCCTCCCTTGCACGCGGTCCGCATCTTGGCGAGGGGCCTGCAACAAAGTTGGATGTTCAAATGTTTCTCTCGGCTTGGCACGCCGAAATCTCGGCGCACAAGTCCGATCGACCAAGTTACCTGCTTGTTCGCTCAGAACCAAATTGCTTAACGACGACACCTAGCCCCCGACAGCATCTCCCGACACCGAATTCATCAGAACGGCAGCGCCGCCCTGGACTTCACCCGTGTTTGGCCGAGGTCTGAATTCTCTCCCGCGGCGTGTCCGCTGAGGTACGCACCTGGGTCGAACGAGCGGTTGGTTTGGTGCGCGGAGAGCACAAAGCCCTGCTCTTCGGCAAATTTGGAGCGGGCTTGCTCGGCCTTTGCGGCGTCGTCGACAAGCACAAGCGCATATTCGCTATCCACACGTGCTGCGCCCTCTTCTGCTTTCATCAGACGTTTGCCGATGCTTGTCGCGAACCCCTGCATAAACGACCGACGCATCACGACCACCGATTCACCGAAGTTTGTGGCGCGGATCTTTTGTGATTCTGCAAGCATCACCGGCAACAGCAGCGCGTAGAGCATGTCCACCCGGTCGAGGTGTCGCTGTAGGCCAAAAAGGTCTGCGTCCTTGACGCGCGTGGAGTTATACACCCGCTGCGTAAACCCCGTACAGTGCAACGACCTCGCGATGGAGTGCAGCAGCGTTGCCTGCATATCGGTGTAGGCGCCACGGAACGTGTAGGCGCGGTGGCCTACGTTGTCGCCGGCATCGGGACTTGCAAGATCGCGCTCGTCGTAGCCGTACTGTGCCATCAGCTCGAATGCTCGGGCATAGAACGCGTCACCCTCCGGTGTCCCTTCCCTGTCGTTGGCTTGATTGAGTAGTTTTTGTACTCGTTGTTTGATCTTTTCCTCGGTACGCATCTGACGCACCCACCCCTTCCCCATTGCTGTTTGGATGTGTGCCTGTAGTTATAACGAACTCGCACGACATGTCCGTTTCAGCTTGTGGAATTTGCAATTTCCGCCCTGTGGATAACTTCTCTTTGCGCAGGTTGTAGCGCTGCGACGACACCCCTCCGTCCCGCTTGCACCCTAAGCGCTAGCATCGTTGCAATGAGCAGGACCAAGCGCAGTTTCGCCGTCACAAAGATTTCCGCTAGCGGCACCCGCGACACGCGCGCGGGCCAAGTGGAAGTGGAAGAACCACTCGAGGTGCGCGCCGGTGGCCGAGAGGTCGCTCAGTTGTTTCGCACCCCGGGCCACGACATCGAACTCGCCCACGGTGTGCTCCTGACGCAGGGCCTCATTACCACCCCTAAAGACGTCATTACCGCCCGCTATTGCGAAGGTGCCATCGGCGGCGAAAACACCTACAACCTGCTCGATATCGAGCTTTCCTACCCTGCTGCACCGCAGTTCATCGACCCAATCCCATCACAGTCCTGTGGTATTTCCGCCGAGCAGCGCGTACGGGAGTTGGCGGTCCGCCTGAACGTGCGCAGCGAGTTCGCCCCTATTGATCAGGATGCGATCTTCGCCTTGCCAGAACGTCTCAACCAGGCGCGTCGTCGCGACCTGCCCACCGCGCTCGCTGGCGAGACCGCGCGTCAAGATATCGACGCCGTCAACGCGGTACAGAAGATCGCTGGGCGTTTGCTTCTCGACGACACCCTGCCCGCCCACAACCTCACCCTCGCAGTGGATACGCGCGTGACGTTTGAAATGATGCGTGCTGCAGCAGCGGCCGGCTTCAGCATTGTCGCCACCACACGCGACGTCACGTCGATGGCGGTGGAATTGGCCCGCGAAACAAATACAGCGCTCGTCGGCGCAATTACCGACGAGCGCTTCAGCGTGTACTCGGGCGCTTAGCCAATGAACATGCCAGCAGCCTTCGCGGCAGTGGCCCACAGACCGTAGATAAGCAGTCCAGCGATGATTGCCGCCAGAATGATCGCGACAATCTTGTGGGCCTGGCCCGCGGAAGCCCCACGCGCCTGACCGGCACCAGCACCTTCAAGCGCGGAGGCGCGATCTGCCTCGATCTTCGCCTGAACGGTGTCTTGGTCTTCGAACCACTTCGACGCCACCGGGCGTACAAGGATGTTGGCGATCAGGCCAACAGCAAGCAGGCAGCACATGACGTACAGCGACAGGCGGTAAAGGTCCGGGCCTTCGCCGCCGTTGGCTGCCTGGCGCTCCACGACCATGTTGATGATCAGCGGGCCAGCTACACCTGCAGCCGACCATGCGGTAAGCAGACGGCCGTGGATAGCGCCGACCTGGTAAACACCGAATAGGTCGCGCAGGTAGGCCGGGATACTGGCAAAGCCACCCCCGTAGAAGGACAGCAACACCAGTGCGCAGATCACAAACAGCGCGATGTTGGCGTGGCCGAACCTGGCGAAGATGAAGTAGAAAGCCAACCCGATACCCAGGTACACCATGTAGATGTTCTTGCGGCCAATGACGTCAGAAACCGACGACCAGACGAAACGGCCAGCCATGTTCGCCAGCGACAGCAAGCCAACAAAGCCTGCGGCGGCCGCCGCGGTCAGTGCCGGGAAGTAGTCCTGAATCATCGGTGCCGCATTCTCCAGCACGCCGATACCCGCAGTGATGTTGCAGAACAGGATCACCCACAGGCACCAGAACTGCGGGGTTCGAATGGCGTTGTTGGCGCTAACATTTGCACCGACGATGGCAACCTTGGAAGGTTTGCGCCCCTGCTTCGCTTCGCCCGACGGGGTCCAATCCGGGTGCGGCATGCGGATGCAGTACGCGCCCATAGCGATGACGACGAGGTACACGACGCCAAGGGTGACAAAGGTGGGTTGGATGCCCGCGGCGCGGTTGGCGATGTCCGCACCACCGCCGTAGAACTCCATGAGGCGGTTCGACGCCGGCGAGGCAATCAGTGCGCCGCCGCCGAAGCCCATGATCGCAAGGCCCGTAGCCAGACCGGGGCGATCCGGGAACCACTTCATCAGCGTGGACACCGGCGAGATGTATCCGATGCCCAAACCGATGCCGCCGATAAAGCCGTAGCCGAAGTACACCAGCCACAAGTTTCCGGTGGTGACACCCAGGGTGGCAACGAGGAAGCCTGTCACCCATAGCACGCCGGAAACTGCCATGGACGCGCGTGGGCCGACTCGCTCGACCCAGGAACCGAACAGCGCGGACGAGATGCCGAGCATGCCGATTGCCAACGAGAAGATCCAGCCCACAGCAACTTCGCCGACACCGAAGTGCTCCATCATTGGCTTCTTGAACACGGAGAACCCGTAGACCTGGCCGATAGAGAGGTGGATGGCGAGTGCCGCAGGGACAATTAGCCAGCGATTGAATTCCTTAGGCGCGATAATTGCGCTTCGGGAGAAGTAACTCATGGGGGTTCCCCTATTATGGATGCCAAACAATGTATTTAATACAGCGGACATCATAACCACCTATAGCCAGCTTCACGCAAGCTTTCTTTCATGCTTTTCCAATACGACAAAACCCCTGCGACCGCGGTATAAAAACCGGGTGCAGGGGTGTCGTCGTCAAGTGAACGCTTATGCGCGCTTCATCTTGCCGTCCTTGTCAGCGAACGGGAAGCCGAGGTGCGTCAGCAGTGCGCGACCCTCGTCGTCGCTACCAGCGGTGGTCACGAGCGTGATGTCCATGCCGCGAACGCGATCGATCTTGTCGATGTCGATTTCGTAGAACATGGTCTGCTCGGACAGGCCGAAGGTGTAGTTACCGTTGCCGTCGAACTGCTTGTCGTTCAGGCCACGGAAGTCGCGAATACGCGGGAGAGCAACCGTCAGCATACGGTCGAGGAACTCCCACATACGGTCGCCGCGCAGGGTGACCTTTGCGCCGATCGGCATGCCCTCACGGAGCTTGAAGTTAGCGATGGACTTCTTCGCGCGACGCAGCTGCGGCTTCTGGCCGGTGATCGCGGTGAGGTCCTCGAGTGCGCCGTTGATCACCTTGGAGTCGCGGGCAGCGTCGCCCACACCCATGTTCACAACAATCTTGGTCAGGCCCGGGATCTGCATGACGTTGTCGTAGTTGAACTGCTCGTTCAGCTTGGTGCGGATCTCGTCCTGGTAGCGGGACTTCAGGCGCGGGGTGTAGTTCTGAATGTTCTCAGCCATTAGATGTCCTTCCCGTTCGACTTAGCCACGCGGACCTTCTTGCCGTTCTCGTCGAAGCGGTAGCCCACGCGGGTCAGCTTGCCGTCGGAGTCCAGGATCATCACGTTGGACACGTGGATCGGAGCTTCCTGGCTGACGATGCCGCCGGACTCGGCGCCGCGCTCGTTGTAGGAGTTTGCGACGTGCTTCTTGATGCGGTTAACACCCTCGACGAGGACCTTGTCGCGCTGCGGGTACGCCTCAATGACGCGACCCTGAGCACCCTTATCCTTGCCGGCGATGACCTGCACCATATCGCCCTTCTTGATCTTCATACTTAGATCACCTCCGGTGCGAGAGACACAATCTTCATGAAGCGCTTGTCGCGGAGCTCACGAGCAACCGGGCCGAAGATGCGGGTACCGCGCGGCTCGGTGTCGTTCTTGATGACGACAGCAGCGTTCTCGTCGAACGAGATGTAGGAGCCGTCCGGACGACGGGTCTCCTTCTTCGCACGGACGATGACAGCCTTAACGACCTCGCCTTCCTTGACGTTGCCGCCCGGGGCAGCTTCCTTCACGGTGGCGACGATCGTGTCGCCGATGCCGGCGAAGCGTCGAACGGAACCGCCGAGAACGCGGATGCACAGCAGTTCGCGTGCACCCGTGTTGTCGGCGACCTTCAGACGCGATTCCTTCTGAATCACAGTTGGTCTCCTGACCTGGGTC
The DNA here is from genome assembly GCF_001837615.1 of Corynebacterium sp. HMSC070H05. Taxonomy (NCBI): domain Bacteria; kingdom Bacillati; phylum Actinomycetota; class Actinomycetes; order Mycobacteriales; family Corynebacteriaceae; genus Corynebacterium; species Corynebacterium sp. HMSC070H05. The sequence continues at coordinate 74,651 of NZ_KV833339.1, read as the reverse complement.
AATGTGCGCCAGATTTCCGTCCTGCACGCACGTGGTCAATGTTCTTGCGGCCTATTGCTTATCGACGAACCTCGTGCGCTCGTCCCTCGCACACGAGGAGAGCGCAGTCTGGTCGAAGGGTCTCGGACGCTCCACTCGGAAACGCGTGTCACGCCCGACCAGCAGTAGACAACTGGAGTATTTAACCATGAGCAGCGCCGATCCCCCAAATTGCCGCTAAATCGTGTCGCCTGAAGAAACAAAAATCGCCCCACCCCGAAACTTAGGGGTGAGACGATGAGTGTGCCGCAGCGTTAGCGCAATGTTAAGCGACGCTGGCAGCAACAGCGCCGAGGCCGAGCACACCAGTGAGCGACAGGATGGTGATGATCCAGCCCACGGAAGACAGGGCAGCTGGAACCAGCAGCAGGTTCGGGGCCAGCGGGCCACCGAGAGCGCGCATCTCATTGATGACCTGGTTGAGCGGCTCCGGGTAGGTAGCAGCCTCAGCGACAGGAGCACCAGCACCGATTGCAACAGATGCCGCAAGAGCAACAGCGGCGAGACGACGGAACTTCATGTTCGTTTCCTTTCAGGAGAGGTGTGTACGTGTCGCGGCTTACTTAGCAGCAGTGACGATGGACTGAATGATCGAGATGACAACGTTCAGCGAAGAAAGCGCTGCCGGCAGCAGAATGATGTTCTGGGCTTCCCAGCCACCGACCTTGTAAATCTCGTACAGAACACGGTTCAGCGGTTCCGGAGCAGGCTGAGCGGTAGCAGCCGGAGCAGCAACAGCAACGGTGGTTGCGACGGCCGCCGCAGCAACAAGACGACGAAGCTTCATGTGAATCTCCAATTTTCTTAATGAACGGTAGGCATCGGCCGCAGCTTGAACGACCTTGCCCACCGAACATTACCGTGACGTTTTACAGTTTTTGGCAGAATTCCCATTTTCTTTCACGATTTTCCAAAGCTTTCCAATCGCCGAATAGGTATTACCACATTTCCTTTTAAGGTAGTACCTCTTGTACATTGGAGGGCGTGAGTTTCTACGAAGCTGCCCCCGAGGCAATCAAGAATAAGGTCGATCTGTTCTCGACAGAACCTGCCCGATTTGCCACGCGCTCCGTGCTCGCGGGCGTGTACCTGGGCATCATGACGGCATTCGCCGCATCCACGGCACAACTACTCGACGGCTACGCCCCCGGCTGGGGCAAATACGCCTTCGGCGCCATCTTCGCGTCAACGCTGTACATCATCATCGTCTTGCAAGGCGAACTCGCCACAGGTGACATGATGTTCATGACCTATGGCGCCATCCATAGGCTCAACACCATCACCCGCGGGTTCCTCCTCGTCTTCTTTGTCACCGTGTTCAACCTCATTGGTGCAGTGGCGATTTCATGGCTGATTTCCCGGACCACCATGGGCCAGATGGTCGAGGTGGACGGATTCCTCCACGATTTGCTCGTCGCCAAGCTGCAAAAATCCAGTTCCACCCTGTTCGTTGAAGCGATCCTGGCAAACGTCGTGGTCAACATCGCCTTCATGCTGGCCACCCAGGCCGGCAAGGACTTCAGCGCGAAGCTGTGGGGTGTCATCCTGATCATCCCGTCGTTTGCCACCATGAGCTACGAGCACTCCATCGCGAACTTCATCCTCACCAGCCTGGGCGGGTTTACGCTCGGCCCTGAAACCATCGAAGGCTTCACCAACTGGAACGTCATCCGCAACTGGGTGGTCGTCTGGCTGGGCAACTTCGTCGGCGGCGGGTTCATCATGGGCGGCCTCTACGGATGGCTGAACCTGACCAAGACCGGTTACAAGGACTAACCAACAAGGACTAACTCCCCTCACCTTGGGTGTCTCTGCCAAAATGAGACGGGTGAGTACCCAGACACCTGACGTCCTCGAAGCTGTTCGCAGTGTTCGCGATGCCCTCGCGGACACTGCCCTACCTATTGATGCAGCCCCAGAGGCCCGCGCAATTGTCAACCAGCTCGACGACTATGTCCTGCCCCGCCTCGCCAACCTGGACGCGCCGCTGCTCGCCGTGATCGGCGGCTCCACCGGCTCTGGTAAGTCCACGCTTGTCAATGCATTGCTGCGCGAGCGGGTTTCCAACCCAGGCGTTATCCGCCCCACCACCCGGCAACCTGTGCTTGTGGCAAACCCCGCGGATGCTGATTGGTTTAACTCCCCACAGGTTCTCCCCGGCCTGACGCGCTCGCACGGCGCGGGCAACGAGCAATCGACGACGCTGCGAGTCGTAGATACGCAAAGCGTGCCCGAGGGCCTTGCGCTTCTCGACGCCCCCGATTTCGACTCCATCGACGACAAAAACCGCGCCCTGGCAAGTCAGCTCCTTGCGGCTGCGGATCTGTGGGTGTTCGTCACCACCCCGGCGCGCTACGCCGATCAACTTGTGTGGAACTTCCTCCACGACGCCGCTGGCCGCGGCATCGAAGTTGTGGTGGTACTCAACCGTCTGGACGAGAAGGCAGCCGAAACCGTGCCGGACGATCTGCGCCGCATGATGAATGAGGCTGGCTTGCACGACGCAACAGTCTTTACTGTGCCGTTCGTCGCGGACCTTGGCGCGGAGAAGTCTGGAGAGTCCGGGGAGTTTCTCGCCGAAGACCTTGTCGCTTCACTGCGCGATTACCTGACCACACTCGCCGAGGACACCGTCGCCCGGCGCGACGTGGCTGGCAAGACTGTGGCCGGCGCGGTTCAGACTGCGCTTGATCGAGTGGATACCTTGGTCGGCCGCCGTGAGCGTCAGGAGGCGTTTGCCAACCAGCTCGACGCATCGATCCACGAGTTTTACACCACCGCCAACCGTCAGGTCATCGACGCGACTTCCGACGGACAGTTGCTGCGCTCCGAGGTCATGGACCGCTGGCAGGACGTCATCGGTACCTCTGACGTGTTCCGTGGCTTCGAGCGCTGGTTCAGCAGCGCAATAGATAAGGTGGGCAGTTTCTTCACCGGTCAGCCCGCTCCCCTGCGTGAGGTGGAGACCGAGATCGAGTCCGGTCTGCACGCAGTCATCGTCGATGCTGCCGAATCCGCAGCATCGCGCGCCTGGGCGCATACCGGCGCGGTCGCTCCTGAGCTGCGCACCGACGCCGATCCGGCTCTCGCACGCGCCAGCGCCGACATTTCCGAACAGGCGGCGAAACTGGTGCGAGACTGGCAGCAAGAACTCGTCGGACATATCCAGGACACTGCTGGCGATAAGCGTCAGCGCGCCCGTCTCATGTCCTTTGGGCTCAACGTGGTCACCGTGGCACTCATGCTTACAGTGTTCGCCTCCACCGCTGGTTTGACTGGCGGCGAGGTGGCCATCGCGGGCGGTTCTGCGGTACTTGGCCAGAAACTTTTGGAGACCATCTTCGGCGAAGACACGGTGCGCCGCATGGTCACTCAGGCCCGCAACGACCTCAACGAGCGCCTTGGTGGACTCTTTGCTGCCGAGCGCGACCGCTACCACGTGTTCACCGACCCGTTGCTCGAGGGCGCAACGGCCGAGCAGATCCGCGATGCCTCCCAGCAGGCTCGCCGGGCGGTGGATGCGAAGCTGCTGGGGGTCGTCGACAAGCAAGTGCCTGCGCGTATCGACGACACCCCCAACGACGACCTGAACAACAGCGCCCTGCGTGGCCTGTTTGACCAGCTTCGCGGCAACTTCCGAAAGGGGTCCGACAATGGCGCTGTTTAGCAAAAAGATTGGGCTGAGCAAACGGCTGAGCGCGCTCGAGGACGCTGCCGAAATTGGTGCACCGTACCTGTCCGGCGAGCAACGCGAACGCCTAGAACGCGTGGCCAAGGCTGGCGCCGAGCGTCGCGCCCTGTCCGCCGAGCACACCGTCGTGGGATTTTTCGGCGCGACCGGTTCCGGTAAAACCTCGCTGTTCAACGCCGTTGTCGGCGAGGACCTGGGCAAAGCAGCGGCGCGCCGCCCAACCACGTCCTCTCCCCTGGCCGCGATCTGGCAGCCGGAAGGCTCTGAGGAACTCCTGGACTGGCTCGGCGTGGAAGACCGCCGCGAGCGCCAAGGCGAGTTCGCTAAAAATGCTGGCCCGCTGATCCTGCTGGATCTTCCCGACTTCGACTCGGTAGAGGCCTCCAACCGCGTCATCGCCGAACGCCTCGCCGGCCAGGTCGACGTGCTCGTGTGGGTGTCCGACCCCGAGAAGTACGCCGACAGTGTCATCCATGACCAGTTCATCCGCCCGCACGCGAACCACTCCGCGGTCACACTGGCAGTGCTGAACAAAGCCGACCTTTTGGCGGAGCGCGACGTGGACACCGTAGCTGGCTCTTATGCGGGCCTGCTTCTCGACGACGGCCTGACCAACGTCCACGTCATCCCCACCTCCACCCTGACCGGTGCTGGTATCGAAGACCTGCGCGGCGCGATCGCGCGCGTGGCAAAGGCCCACAATGCGCAGACTGCCCGCATCGAGGCCGACATTGCTTCCGTTGCCGCCCCCTACGCTGGAACGAAGGGGGCCGGTGGTGTGGACAAGCACGCCAAGCGTGACCTCGACACCGCACTGACCAAGGCCGCGGGTGCAGAACGCATCGCGGGCATCACCGCTGCCGCCTACCGCAAACGCCTGCGCCAACGCACCGGCTGGCTGCTGACCTCCTGGATCACCCGCTTCAAACCCGACCCGCTTCGTCGCTTAGGGCTGCGCGAGGATGCCGACGAACTGGGCGTGCACCGCACCTCCATGCCGGAACTCGACGCCGCCTCCAAAGCCGTAGCCAACTCGGGCCTTCGCGATTACGCCACCGCCGTTGGCGAAGGGCTGCCACACGAGTGGGCTGCGGCCGTGGCGGACCGGTCCGAGGAGATCTCCACCGGGCTTCCTGCCGAGCTGGACCGAGCTGTGGCCCGCGCGAAACTGCCCGCCGAGCCGTCCAAGGGCTGGGCGTTGCTGACCATCTTCCAGTGGTTTGCGCTGCTCGCCGCCCTGATCGGCGTGCTGTGGTACCTGCTGGTCGCCTTCGTGCCGGGCGTGCTCACACCGCTGCTCGGCACCGATCTGGTACCGGATGTAGAAGGCTGGCCGATTCCTACCCTGCTGATCATGGCTGGCTTACTCACCGGTGTAATCATCGGATTGATATCCGCGGCCTTCGGCGGCGTGCTGGGCTCTGGGGTGAAGCGACGCACCCGCAACGCCATCCAAAAAGAGGTGGCCGCAGCCTCCGAAACCGCCGTGTCCCAGCCATTGTTGGCTATCCGCGAAGACTACTCCCGCTTTGCCGAGCGCATCGCCCTCGCCGCTGGGTAGTTCCGGGTAGCGTCAGTGCCTATGGCACGCATCCCAAGAGTTCTCTCCATTGCCGGCACCGACCCCACAGGCGGTGCCGGCATTCAAGCCGATCTGAAGTCCATCGCCGCCGCAGGTGGCTACGGTATGTGCGTGGTCACCGCGCTGGTCGCCCAGAACACACAAGGTGTGCGCGAGATCCACACCCCACCCCAGTCATTCCTGCGCGCGCAGTTGGATTCCGTGTTCGACGACGTCACAGTCGACGCCGTCAAGATCGGCATGCTGGGCGATGCGGACACCACCCGCACGGTCTCCGAATTCCTCGCCCAGCACTCCGTCCCCGTCGTTGTTGTCGATCCCGTCATGGTCGCCACCTCCGGCGATCGCCTCCTCACCGAGGATGCCGAAGACGCCCTGCGCACCCTCGTTCGTGAGCACGCCACCGTGGTCACCCCGAACATCCCCGAGCTCGCAGTGCTTTGCGACGACACCCCCGCCACCACATTCGACGAAGCGGTTTCCCAGGGTCGTCGATACGCAGCAGATGCGAACGTGTCCGTCCTGGTCAAAGGCGGGCACCTCACCGGCGACCACGCCTCCAACGCGCTGATCACCCCCGACGGCGACACCCACATCGCGGACGTGCCCCGCGTGCGCACAAAAAACACCCACGGCACCGGCTGTTCTCTCTCCGCAGCCCTTGCAACCCGGCTTGTTCTCGACGACGCCCCCGCCGCCGTCGAGTGGGCTTCCGCCTGGCTCCACGAAGCCATCGCCCACGCCGACGACCTCGAGGTGGGCCAGGGTCACGGGCCGGTGCACCACTTCCACCAGCTCTACCGCCTCGCCGAACCGCTAGAATCACCTGCATGACTGACCCGCGCAACGAAGATCAGAAGGTCGCCGCCGTGAATGCCTCGATGATCATGGCGGGCCAACCCATGTCCGCAGAGGACGAGGCGCTTCTGCGACGACAGCTGCGAGGAGATATCTCGGCCGACGAGGCCGTGCTACAGGTGCTCGAAAGGGAAGGCCTGGGAAACACGCCTCGTGCACGTGAACTGCGGCAACGTATCACCGGAGCTGCCTAAACGCCATGGCACGACGAAGCAACGAGGCCCCGGAAAACCTATTCGGGCTAACAGACCCGGTTGTGCTGGACCGCATCGCTGGCAACCTCGCGCTTCAACGACTCGGCGAGCTCGAAATCGGCCCACTGCTGACCGAGTTCACACGTGAATCCCTACAGTCCACACACCGCTACCTCATGCAGGACATTTACCCCTGGGCGGGCCAGATCCGCACCGAGGAAGTCGGTGCGATGGGCATGGCGATGTGTCGAGCGCGATACGTCGAGGCTGAACTCGACCGAGTGATGGGCCGGATCGCGAAACTGCCGGTCTACTCCGATGACAAGTCTGCTGCAGTAAACACCATCGCGGATCACTGGAGCGAATTGACAATCGTGCATCCGTTCCGGGACGGTAATTCGCGGACCCAACGCTTTTTCTTCGATCAGATGCTGCGCACCTCCGGTTGGGCAGTCGACTGGACACGCATCGACGCCGCAGAAGCCCACGCCGCCCGCTACGTCGGCGCAGCGACGGCTGCCCCTCATTTCTAGCAGAGGTTCTCACCCCGGGAGTATTCGCGCTTGACGCATTGCCTGACAACACGGGTACGCTCAGCGCGACACAGGGGCAGCGGGCTGGTGCTGCGGAGATCTTCCACCAGATGATGAAATACCGCAGCGCCAATCCCGGGGCGCCCTGGCGCGGTCGGTAGCTTCTACTCCACCGTGACGGACTTGGCCAGGTTACGCGGCTGGTCCACGTTCAGGCCGCGTGCTTCTGCGACGGCGCAGGCGAAGATCTGCAACGGGATCGTCGCCAAGAGTGGCTGCAGCAGGCCCGGGGACTCCGGGATGCGGATGATGTGGTTGGCAAACTGCTCCACATCCGTGTCGCCCTCTTCCGCGATCACGATAGTCACGGCACCACGGGCGCGCACCTCTTGGATGTTGGAGACGACCTTGGCGTGCAGGTTGTGGCGCGACTTCTTCGACGGCACGATGACGAACACCGGCTGGCCTTCCTCGACCAGCGCGATCGGACCGTGCTTCAACTCGCCTGCAGCGAAGCCCTCGGAGTGCAAATAAGCAACCTCCTTGAGCTTCAGAGCGCCCTCGAGTGCGACCGGGAAGCCGACGTGGCGGCCAAGGAAGAGCACGGACTTTGCATCCGCCATATCCTGGCCCAACTGCTTGACCTGGTCTTCGTTGTCCAGCACGCGCTGGATCTTCTCCGGCATCAGCTCCAGCTCGCCGATGATCTGACGGATCTCATCGGCGTACTTGTTGCCACGCACCTGCGCCAGGTACAGCGCCAGCAGGTACGCCGCGACAATCTGGGAGATGAACGCCTTCGTCGACGCCACAGCGATCTCCGGGCCTGCGTAGGTGTACAGCGACGCATCCGCCTCACGCGGGATCGAGGAGCCCACGGTGTTGCAGATAGCGACGACCTTCGCTCCCTGCTCACGTGCGTGACGGACAGCCATAAGCGTGTCCATGGTCTCTCCGGACTGGGAAACGGCAACGACGAGAGTCTGCTCGTTGACAATCGGGTCGCGGTAGCGGAACTCGTGGGCGAGCTCCACTTCCGTCGGGATACGGCACCAGTGTTCGATGGCGTAACGCGCCACCTGGCCCGCGTACGACGCAGTACCGCAAGCGACGATGATGATTTTGTTGATGGAGCGCAGCACGGATTCGTCGATACGCAACTCGTCCAACATCAACTTGCCATCTTCGTCGAAGCGACCGTAAAGCGTGTCGCGGACGGCACCCGGCTGATCATGGATCTCCTTCTCCATGAAGGAGTTGTAGCCACCCTTCTCCGCAGCGGTGACATCCCACTCAACCTTGAACGGCTTCGCCTCGGCGGGGGTGCCGTCGAAGTCAATCACGTCGTAGCCATCAGCCGTCAACGTCACAATCTGGCCGTTGTCCATCTCCACCGCGTCACGGGTGAACTCAATGAAGCCAGCGACGTCGGAGCTCAGGAAGTTCTCGCCCTCGCCTACACCGATCACCAGCGGGGAGTTCCAACGCGCCGCAACAATGCGGTCTGGATGGTCCGGGTGGATGGCGAGCAGGGTGAACGCGCCCTCCAGACGGTTCGCTGCCAACTGCATCGCACGGGTCAGATCCCCGTCCGCTTCCGTGTTGTAGATATCCAGCAGCAGCGTGCCAGCAACCTCAGTATCGGTTTCAGACTTGAAGGTGTAGCCCTTCTCTGCGAGCTCAGCCTTCAAATGCGAAAAGTTTTCGATGATGCCGTTGTGCACCACTGCCATACGGCCATCTCCCACCACATGCGGGTGAGCATTCGCATCCGTCGGACCGCCGTGGGTCGCCCACCGGGTATGCCCGATGCCCAGGTTCGATGCTGCGATGGGGTTGTTAGCAATCTCCGCTTCGAGATCCGCTACCTTGCCGGCCTTCTTCCGGCATTCGATCGACTGGTCGTTCACCACCGCAACACCTGCGGAGTCGTACCCGCGGTATTCGAGGCGGCGAAGACCATCGATGATTACGTCTTTCGCGTCACGCGTTGTCGCGTTTGCGCCTACATATCCAACGATTCCACACATGCGGGAAATCGTACCCTTGTGTAAGGGCGCAGAAAAAGTTGAAAACGCAAAAACCGCCCCGGGTTGGTAGCCAACCCGGGGCGGTGGAGTCGTCGAGAAGCGACTAGCTTTTAGCGAGCCTTCTCGATGATGTCGACGAGACGGAAGTGCTTGTCCTTCGACAGCGGACGCGTCTCCTCGATGTGGACGAGATCGCCAACACCAGCGGCGTTGTTCTCGTCGTGAGCCTTGACGCGCTTCGTGGTACGCACGATCTTGCCGTAGAGGGCGTGGGACTTGCGGTCCTCAACCTCGACGACGATCGTCTTGTCCATCTTGTCGGACACGACGTAGCCACGGCGGCGCTTCTGCACGGCCTTGTCCTTGGTGTTCTCAGTCACGTTTGCCTCACTCATGGTTATGCCTCAGCTCCCGTGGACTCCGGGACGACGGACAGACCAAGCTCACGCTCGCGCAGCACCGTGTAGATGCGAGCGATGTCGCGCTTCACGGTGGAGATGCGGCGGTTGTTGGTCAGCTGGCCGGTTGCAAGCTGGAAGCGCAGGTTGAACAGCTCTTCCTTCGCCTCGTTGAGGCGGCCCTTCAGCTCGTCGTCGTTGAGCTCGCGGAACTCAGATGCGGGGGTACCGTTAGCCATTAGAACTGGTCCTCCTTCTTGATGACGCGGACCTTGCACGGCAGCTTCGCGCCTGCACGGCGCAGCGCCTCAATGGCAGTTTCCTCGTTGGGGTAGGACATTTCGAACAGGATGCGGCCAGGCTTGACGTTGGCCACCCACTTCTCCACCGGGCCCTTACCGGAACCCATACGCACGCCGAGCGGCTTCTGGGTCAGCGGACGATCCGGGAAGATGTTGATCCAGACCTTGCCACCACGCTTGACGTGGCGGTTGATAGCAATACGGGCAGACTCGATCTGGCGGTTCGTGATGTACGCCGGCTCGAGGGCCTGCAGGCCGTAGTCGCCGAAGTTGATCTGGTTGCCACCCTTGGACACGCCAGAACGGGTCGGGCGGTGCTGGCGGCGGTATTTCACGCGCTTAGGGATGAGCATGAATTAGCCCTCCTTCTTCTGCTCTGCCGCCCGGCGACGCTGGCCGCCGCGGCGCGGGCGACGGTCGCCACGTCCACGACGATCGTTGCTCGGTGCATTGAGCTCAGACTCGCGGACGCCACCGACGACGTCGCCCTTGTAGATCCACACCTTGACGCCAATGACGCCGAAGGTGGTGTGTGCTTCTGCAGTGCCGTAGTCGATCTCCGCGCGCAGCGTGTGCAGCGGAACGCGACCCTCGTGGTAGCGCTCGACACGGGACATTTCCGCGCCGCCGAGACGGCCGGACGTCATAACCTTGATGCCCTTGACCTGCGGGTTACGCATAGCGGACTGGATGGCCTTACGCATGGCGCGACGGAACGCGACACGGTTGACCAGCTGCTCGGCGATGGACTGAGCAACCAGGGTGGCGTCTGCATCGACGTTCTTCACCTCGAGGATGTTCAGTGCAACCATCTTGCCGGTCAGCTTCTCCAGCTCACGGCGAATACGGTCAGCCTCAGCGCCGCGACGGCCGATGACAATGCCCGGACGTGCGGTGTGGATGTCCACACGGACGCGGTCGCGGGTGCGCTCGATGACAACATCGGAGATGCCAGCGCGCTCGAGGTTCTTCTCGAGCCACTCGCGGACCTTGATGTCCTCAGCGACGTACTCGGCGTAGTTCTTGTCGGCGTACCAGTGGGACTTCCAGTCGGAAGTGATACCCAGGCGCAGGCCGTGTGGGTGAATCTTCTGGCCCATTACTTGGCCCCTTCCTTGGACTCGACAACAACGGTGATGTGAGAGGTGCGCTTCCGGATCTGGAATGCGCGACCCTGTGCACGCGGCTGGAAACGACGCATGGTCGGGCCCTCGTTTGCGTAGCACTCGGCAATGACGAGCGTGCGCGGATCCAGGCCGAAGTTGTTCTCCGCGTTGGCTGCTGCGGAAGCAACAACCTTTGCAACGTCCTTGGACGCACCCTGCGGGGCGTACTTCAGGATGGCGAGTGCCTCAGCAACCGACTTGTTGCGGATGAGAGCAAGCACGCGGCGTGCCTTCATCGGAGAGACGCGAACGAACTTGGCAGTCGCGGATGCAGTGGTGATGGTGTCAGCCATTGCTTATCGACGTCCCTTCTGTTCCTTGACGTGACCCTTAAAGGTCTTGGTCGGTGCAAACTCGCCGAGCTTGTGGCCAACCATGGACTCGTCCACGAACACCGGCACGTGCTTACGACCGTCGTGGACGGCGAAAGTGTGACCGATGAAATCGGGGAGAATGGTCGAACGGCGCGACCAGGTCTTGATGACCTGCTTGGTGCCTGCCTCGTTCTGAGCATCCACCTTGTTGAGGAGGTGCTCGTCGACGAACGGGCCCTTCTTAAGGCTACGTGGCATGTCTGTTTACCTCCTCTTAGCGCTTCTTCGAGCGACGACGTCGCACGATCATGTTGTTGGAATAGCGGTTCGGGTTGCGGGTGCGGCCTTCCTTCTGGCCCCACGGCGAGACCGGGTGACGACCACCGGAGGTCTTGCCCTCGCCACCACCGTGCGGGTGGTCGACCGGGTTCATAACCACACCACGCACGGTCGGGCGCCAGCCCTTCCAGCGCATACGACCAGCCTTGCCCCAACGGATGTTGATCTGGTCAGCGTTGCCGACCTCACCAACAGTTGCACGGCAGCGGATGTCCACGCGGCGGATTTCGGAAGACGGCATACGCAAAACTGCGTAGTTGCCTTCCTTACCCAGCAGCTGGATGGACGCGCCAGCGGAACGAGCCAGCTTTGCGCCTGCGCCCGGCTTGAGCTCCACAGCGTGGATGGTCGTACCGGTCGGGATGTTGCGCAGCGGCAGGTTGTTGCCAACCTTGATGTCCGCGTTCGGGCCAGCCTCGACGATGGTGCCCTGCTTCAGGCCCTTCGGGGCGATGATGTAGCGCTTCTCACCGTCGTAGTAGTGCAGCAGTGCGATGTTCGCGGTGCGGTTCGGGTCGTACTCGATGTGAGCAACCTTTGCCAGCACGCCGTCCTTGTCGGAGCGGCGGAAGTCGATCACACGGTAGCGACGCTTGTGGCCGCCGCCGCGGTGACGAGTGGTGATGTGGCCGTGGGTGTTACGGCCACCCTTCTTCGGGAGCGGGCGCAGCAGCGTCTTTTCCGGGGTCGAACGAGTGATCTCGTCGAACGCGGACACGGAGCTGGCACGGCGACCCGGAGTTGTCGGCTTGTACTTACGAATAGCCATAGTGGTTCCTTTTCTATCGTCTCTTCAGCGAGCCGCGGGTTACGCGGTCGCACCGCCGAAGATGTCGATGGAGTCGCTGCCCTCGCGGAGAGTGACGTAGGCGCGCTTGGTGTCCTTACGCTTACCGAAACCGGTGCGGGAGCGCTTGCGCTTGCCCTCACGGTTGACGGTGTTCACCGAAGCGACGTCGACGCCGAAAATCTCTTCCACGGCAATCTTGATCTGGGTCTTGTTCGCGGACGGGGACACGTAGAAGGTGTACGTGTTCTGCTCCATCAGGCCGTAGCTCTTCTCAGAGAGCACCGGGGCGATGATGATGTCGCGCGGGTTAGCGATCTTTGCCATTTACTTCTCCTCCTCCGCAGCGGCGGCAACAGCTGCGCCGCGGTTGATGAAGGTGTGGAGTGCCTCGACCGAGAACACAACGTCATCAGCGTTGAGGACGTCGTAGGTGTTCAGCTGAGCCGGCTCAATGATCTGGACGCCCGGCAGGTTCCTTGCGGAGAGACGGGAATTCTGATCATCACGGCCGATCACCAGCAGGACCGACTTGCGGTCGGTGAGGCGCTCGATGAATGCACGAGCGGACTTCGTCGACGGGGTCTGGCCCGGGACGAGATCCTCCACGATGTGGATGCGCTCGTTCTGCGCACGGTTGGTCAAAGCGCCGGCGAGGGCAGCCTTGATCATCTTCTTTGGGGTGCGCTGTGCGTAGGAACGCGGCTGCGGACCATGCACAATGCCACCACCGGTGTAGTGCGGAGCACGGATCGAACCCTGACGGGCGCGACCGGTGCCCTTCTGGCGGAACGGCTTCTTGCCGCCGCCGGAAACCATGCCGCGGGTCTTCGTTGCGTGGGTGCCCTGGCGCTTAGCAGCAAGCTGTGCATTCACAACCTGGTGCATGAGTGCCACGGATACCTCGCGGTCGAAGTACTCGGCCGGCAGGTCGACGGAACCCTTGGTAGCTCCGTCTGCGGTGTGGACGTCAAGCGTCAGCTTCGTCATGCGTGAGCACCGCCCTTCACTGCGGTCTTGACGGTAACAACGGAACCCTTTGCGCCAGGGATGGCGCCCTTGATCAGGATGAGGTTGTTGTCGCCGTCGATGCGTTGAATCTTCAGGTTCTGGGTGGTAACGCGGTTACCGCCCATGCGGCCAGCCATACGGGTGCCCTTGAACACGCGACCCGGGGTCGCGCAGGCGCCGATGGAACCCACACGACGGTGGGCAGCCTGGTTACCGTGGGAAGCACCCTGGCCAGCAAAGCCGTGGCGCTTCATGGCACCGGCGTAGCCGTGGCCCTTGGTGGTGCCTGCGACGTCGACGAAGGTGTCGCCTTCGAAGATCGTTGCATTGAACTCCTGGCCGAGCTCGTAGCCCGAGGTGTCGTCCATGCGGATCTCAGCAACGTAGCGACGCGGGTTGACGCCAGCCTTCTTAAAGTGGCCAGCCTGCGGCTTCTTAGCCTTACGGGGATCGATGTCGCCGTAAGCGATCTGGATGGCGGAGTAGCCATCGGTCTCAGGGGTACGGATCTGGGTGACAACGCACGGCCCAGCCTCGACGACGGTAACCGGGATAACGCGGTTCTCCTCGTCGAAGATCTGGGTCATGCCGAGCTTCTTGCCCAGAATGCCCTTGATCTGGTTGTCAGACATGTGTTAGTTCTCCACTACTTACGTTGGGGATTGCTCTACTGGATGTTCACGTCGACGCTGGCCGGCAGATCAATGCGCATAAGCGCGTCTACCGTCTTCGGCGTCGGGTCGAGAATGTCGATGAGGCGCTTGTGAGTGCGCATCTCGAAGTGCTCGCGAGAATCCTTGTACTTGTGGGGAGAACGAATCACGGCGTACACGTTCTTCTGGGTTGGCAACGGCACCGGGCCGACGACGCGGGCACCCGTACGGGTGACCGTCTCGACGATCTTCTTCGCGGATGCGTCGATCGCCTCGTGATCGTAGGCCTTCAGCCTGATGCGGATCTTCTGTCCCGCCACGCTTACCTCTTCCTCGCATCCCCACGTTCAACTCTCGCTTCGCTCGAAGTTGAACGAAGTGAAACGAGAGAGAAGCGGTGGGGTTTGTAGCTTCTAGTTTCTCTATAACGTTGTCCGGGCTGGGCCCTTGGCTCAACGCCAGTGTCTTTTCTGACTGTCATGACACATCCGGAAGTTGAGACCTGCGCAATAAACGCGCCGACGCTCAGTGCTTCCGCCAAGGCACGTTGTTGGCCGACACGTCATCGTCGACAAGCAATATGCCCGGGTATCAGACACGGAAGGGTGCGTGACCCTCGCGTACTGCCGCTGTTTATTTGCCATGGCCCCTTCACCGGTCTTCCGACTGGAAGGTGTCATGTTTGCCGAGCCACCGGCCGACTTCCGTCAACCCATGTCAAGGCAACCTGCGTATTAAAACACAAGGTCGCTACCAACGCAAGCCCGCTTGACGACGACAACCTGTGTACCCTTGTTCCCATACCGTGCGCGTCATCTATATAGGCGCACTCGGAACATGAACATCACAGTTGAAAGGACCGTCATGGCCGACCAGAACGCAAACAACGCTGCAAACAACACTGCAAAGAACACCCCAGCAACCGCCTCGACCGCAACCGAGACCGAGAAGCAGCGCCCGCGCAACGAAAACCTCGAAACTGAGCACGGCAGCACTGTTATCGACGACAACGTTGTTGGCAAGATCGCCGGCATCGCAGCACGCGAAGTCTCCGGCGTCCACAACCTCGGCGGCGGCGCAGCCCGCATGTGGGGCGCAGTCCGCGAGTCCCTGACCTCCTCCACCAACGTCCAGCAGGGCGTCAATGTGGCAGTCGAGGACGGCCACGCATCCGTCGCAGTTGCCATCATCGCCGAGTACGGTGTCGCCATCCACGAGCTGGCAAACGCCATCCGCGAAAACATCACCGTCGCCATCACCCGCATGACCGGCCTGATCGTCGACCGCGTCGATGTCACCGTCCACGACGTCAACCTGCCGGAGCAGGAGACCGCAGGTGAGAACTACGACGACGGCAACTACCAGGCAGTCAACCAGTCTGTAAACCAGCAGATCCAGTAATCATGGCCAACACCCCCGTTACCCGAGAGGTTGCGGAGGGCGTCCGCGACGCCACACTCGCCGTCAACGGAGTAGCAAAACTCTACGGCGGCCGACTCGGCGAAATCGCAACCTACTTGCCGCACCAACGCATCGAAGGCATCCGATCTGCCTCACGCAACGGCAAAGCAGGCCTCGAAGTCCACTTCACCTTCGACGTCGCCTCAGGACGCAACGTCCACGAGGTCGCCGAAGACGTACGCGCCGCAGCACTGAGCGCTTCGGACGCCGAGTTCGTGGACGTCATCGCCGGCGATGCGCAATAGCAGCAACACGGGCTACGCCCCCGCACCTCACACAACAACCCGAAACGTGGTTTAACAATGAATCTCTTTGCCAACAAGGCACTGACCGGCGTCATCATCGGCGTCATCGTTGCCTTCTTCGTCACATTCGGTGGCTGGGCCGGCCTACTCTGGCTGCTGCTGTTTACCATCCTCGGCGGCGTAGTAGGCGCCCAACTCGACGGCCGCCTCGACCTAGCCAGCATCATCGGCAACGGAACCGGCCGGAGCAATAGCTAATGGACACTTCCTTCTACCACGTCAGCGAACGCACCATCGAGCGCGTGGCGGAAGTGGCGGCCTCAACAGTGCCGGGATCCCGCAACATCGACGCGAAATTGGCGGGCCTGGCGGGCCGCAGCCTTCCGCGCATCGAGGCACACATCGACCGCACGACGGGCCTTGTCGCCATCGATGCCGAGATTGCCACGTCCTATCCCGCGCCCGTCGCGGCGATTACGGACGCTGTGCGCGCCACCATCATCGCCCACATCCGCACCCTCACAGGGATGGATGTCTCCCGCGTCAACGTCACCGTTGCCAACGTCGAATCGATCGACGATGGTTCCCGTGTGACCTGGGACGATGTTGCGACCCACGATGCTTTCATCATCCCAGAGCCCATCCAGGTTTCTCCTACCGAGATCACGCACCCCGTTACCAGCGAGCGCGAGGAACTGGCGCCGATCGAAGCGCGATCGCTTGTCGACGACATGCGTGCCGTCACCACACCAACTCCCCCAAGCGTTCGAACCCCGAAGCAGCCCCAACCGGTCACCGTTTCTGGCGTTGACGTGCCCGAGCCACTCGAGCCGTTCGCCCCAGAGACGCCTATGCCCGTGGCTCTGCGCGCCCCGTCGCTGCCAGCGTTGCAGCCCCTCGCCCCGATCGCTGTCAAGGCGTTCGGGCACATGCGGCCGGTTGAGGTGCCGTGGCAGCGACCGTTGCGCGATATCACCGTAGATAGGCAGCCGCTCAAGCCGGTGACAATCCAGCCCAGTGCGCGCCCAACAAGCCCGCGCGGCCCGGCTCCGAAGCCCGTGGTCATCCCACAGGCCCCACAGCCGAAGCCACTTCAGCAGATCACGATAGAACCGGTGGTGAAGTACTATGACCGAACCAACTAGCGCCCGCCCAGTCGGGCCACACCCCGGCGACGAACCGCTAGGCACCCCTGCATCGCGCTGGATCGCAGTCCTCATCAGCCTGCTCCTCATCGCTTTAGCGGGTGTCGGCGCGCGTGACCTCTGGTACTACACCTACGAGTCGGAATCACCCGAGCAGTCCTGGTTTGGTCGCGCGTTTGAGTTCCTCGGCTCGTTCACCACAGAGATCCCCGCCGTCATCATTGCGTGCCTGCTGGCCTTGGTCGGCCTTGTGCTCATCGTGGTTGCGCTCAAACCCCGCCCGCACCGGTTTGTCCGAGTGAACTCCCCAGTGTCTATCTGGACCCGTCCCGTCGATGTGGCACGAAAGTCCACCAACACGGTTCACAGCGACCTCGGTGGCGAGCAAGTACGCTCCAAGGCGACCCGCAAGTCGGTCAAGGTACAGGTTGTCGACGACGGCTCCGGCCCCGCAATGCAAGAACGCATCACGCGATCGCTCAACAGCGAGCTCAAGAGCCTCGCCGCGCCTCCTGCGGTGTCCGTGAAGGTGTTGCCTAAGGAAACGCCTCAGGCACAAGTCGCCACCACGACGCAGTCGACGCCCGAAGTGTCCGACGTCCGTCCCCCGGAGGTGCACCGATGACCAAAACATTGAGCTTCTTCAACCGTCTGGTCACGTTCCTGCTCGGCCTGTTGATGGTCGTTGTGGCCCTATTCCCCATTGCGGAGTACTGGGAAATCCCGTACCTGAGCGATTTCCTCCGCGACATCGACCGCAGCCGCGTGACGTACCTCGCCTACGAGGACTGGTATACCAAGGCGCTTATCGCCGCCGCTATTGTCCTGGCCGTGTTGGGATTGTGGATCTTGCTTGCAAATCTACGCTCCCGCGCGTTCTCCAACGGCAGCATCGTGCCAGCCGATGCCGCGCACGGTGACACGGTAATCAACGTTCAGCGCGTCGCCGAGGCAGCCTGCAACACCATCCAGCGTCTCGACGAAGTCCAACGCGCCGACAGCCGCGTCGCTATGGTCGGCCAACGCCCGACCGTCACGTTCACCGTCACCGCGAACCCGAACTACCCGTTGGAAAGCGCCATCCGCGCTATCGAGGCCGCAGACGACGATTTCCGGCTCGCAAGCCACACCATGGACATCGATACCGTATGGAAGCTGCAATTCGATAGGATCTCCGCCTAAACGCGGCTTCGCGGCTGTCTAGGCTTCCTCCTGAACTTCCAGCGGCAACACCGCGGTAACTCGCCCCAGCACCACCGGCTCCCCGCCGCAGGCTGGGGCGATTGTCATGTCCGCCCCCGCCTCGCATTGAAGAATGCGTGCCCAGGCGAAGGTATCCACGTCAACACCACGACGCGCCTGTACCCAACGACGGATCCGGCTGCCGACCACAGCCCGTGCTCCATCTTCCAGCGCCACCAACCACCGGTTCGCTCCTACGCTATTTTGCAGCAATCCCGCCAACGAGCGACTCTCCCCCGGCGTAAAAAGCTTCAAATGACGGACAATCCCCAGCCGATGTTCCACCCCCTCCACATCAGCTACCACGAGAGGTAACCCCGGACCGGTACGTCGCATCGACGCATACCGCCACACCGACGGCATTCGCCCTGGGTGCGCCGCGCTACGCACCACCACATTTCCGTCCACCAACGTGACCTGCAGGTGCGGCTCGACGGTGGTGAAGGTGATGGGGGCGGAGGTGTCGTCGACAAGCGAAGGATGCTCCTGAGAGACCTGCTGAAGAACTGCGAGCGCCTCTGCGTCAGTTGAGTCCCACCCCAGCCCACGATTGCCCAATACCCCAAATAATTGGCCGAGGCTCAAATCTGGTTGCCCCTCCCAAACCTCTTGAAGCGCGGCCAGAATCTTCGGGATACGTGTTGGGTCCTGCACACCTCAGACCATAAACCCCCCTCAGGGCATGCAAAAGGCCGCCCCTCCCAAACGGGAGAGGCGGCCTTGGCGTTTATCCGACGGTTACGTCAGATCGACTCGAATTAGTCGAGGATCTTGGTAACGCGGCCAGCGCCGACGGTGCGGGAGCCCTCGCGGATAGCGAAGCGCAGACCCTCGTCCATAGCGACCGGCTGGATGAGCTCGACGGTCATGTCGACGTTGTCGCCCGGCATAACCATCTCGGTGCCCTCCGGCAGCTTCACAACACCGGTCACGTCGGTGGTGCGGAAGTAGAACTGCGGACGGTAGTTGTCGAAGAACGGGGTGTGACGGCCGCCCTCGTCCTTGGACAGCACGTAGACGGAGCCCTCGAACTTGGTGTGCGGGGTGTAAGCGCCCGGCTTGATGATGACCTGGCCGCGCTCGACGTCCTCGCGCTTCAGACCACGCAGCAGCAGTGCAGCGTTGTCGCCAGCCTCAGCGGTGTCGAGAAGCTTGTTGAACATCTCGATGGAGGTGACGGTGGTCTTCTGGGACTTCTCGCGGATACCGATGATCTCGACCTCGTCGTTGAGGTTGAGGACGCCACGCTCCACACGACCGGTAACCACGGTGCCGCGGCCGGAAATGGTGAAGATGTCCTCGATCGGCATCAGGAACGGCTTGTCGGTCTCGCGCTCCGGATCCGGGATGGAGTCATCGCAAGCCTGCATGAGGTCGACGATGGACTGAACCCACTTCTCATCGCCCTCGAGAGCCTTGAGAGCGGAGATGTGGACGATCGGTGCTTCCTCGTCGTAGTCCTGCTCAGCCAGCAGCTCGCGAACCTCCATCTCGACGAGCTCGATGATCTCTTCGTCGTCGACCATGTCGCACTTGTTCAGTGCAACGAGGATGTACGGAACGCCAACCTGGCGAGCGAGCAGAACGTGCTCACGGGTCTGCGGCATCGGGCCGTCGGTAGCAGCAACCACGAGGATTGCGCCGTCCATCTGAGCAGCGCCGGTAATCATGTTCTTGATGTAGTCGGCGTGGCCCGGGGCGTCAACGTGTGCGTAGTGACGCTTCGGGGTGTTGTACTCCACGTGGGAGATGTTGATGGTAATGCCGCGCTCGCGCTCCTCCGGAGCCTTATCGATCATCGCGTAGTCGAAGGCCTTGTTCTCCTCCGGGTACTGGTCTGCCAGTACCTTGGTGATCGCAGCGGTGGTGGTGGTCTTGCCGTGGTCGACGTGACCAATGGTGCCGATGTTCACGTGCGGCTTAGTGCGCTCGAACTTTTCCTTTGCCACTGATTGTCCTCCTGGACTTCATGGTGGCTACGACCTTCGCAGCCACGTGGTTTGCTTACGCCCAACCGCTACAGCCCAAAACGGATATAGCGACGGGAGCCATTTCACAATGTGCCAGTTACAAGATCCTAGGTTCAAAAAGGCCGTTTTTCAAACTGGCCGATCCGATTCCCCGGACCAACCTAGAGGGTAACGGCCGGCTCAGACAACGCCCGTTGTTGCGTTGCCTCAGCGCGACCGCTACCCCGCTAGGGGTTCTCCCTTGTACGCCAGCTGCTGGCACGCAGCTGGCGGGAGAGGGCGGCTTAGTTGCCGTTGCGCTTCTCGATGATCTCCTGCGCGACGCTCTGCGGAACCTCAGCGTAGGAGTCGAACACCATGGTGAAGTTCGCACGGCCAGCGGTCGAGGAACGCAGGTCGCCGATGTAGCCGAACATCTCGGACAGCGGCACCTTCGCACGGACGACCTTTGCGCCGGAGCGATCTTCCATGGCGTAGACCTGGCCACGGCGGGAGCTGATGTCACCGTTAACGGTGCCCATGTACTCCTCCGGGGTCACGACCTCAACAGCCATGACCGGCTCAAGCAGAACCGGCTTCGCCTTAGCAACAGCTTCCTTGAGGACCTGGGAGCCAGCGATCTTAAACGCCATTTCCGAAGAGTCGACGTCGTGGTAAGCGCCGTCCTCGAGGGTGGCCTTGATGTTCACCAGCGGGTAGCCAGCGAGGTAGCCGTACTGCATTGCGTCCTGGATACCAGCGTCGACGGACGGGATGTATTCCTTCGGCACGCGACCACCGGTGACGGCGTTCTCGAACTTGTAGGTTGCGGACTCGCCCTCTTCCAGGGTCTCCGGATCCGGGTTGTACGGCTCGATGGTGACGATGACCTTTGCGAACTGGCCCGAACCACCGGTCTGCTTCTTGTGGGTGAAGTCGAGGGACTCGACCTTCTTGCGAATGGTCTCGCGGTAAGCAACCTGCGGGGAACCGATGTTTGCCTCAACCTTGAACTCGCGCTTCATGCGGTCCACCAGCACGTCGAGGTGGAGCTCGCCCATGCCGCCGATGACGGTCTGGCCGGTCTCTTCGTCGAGCTGGACGGTGAAGGTCGGGTCCTCTTCAGCAAGCTTCTGAATAGCGGTACCGAGCTTCTCCTGGTCAGCTTTGGTCTTCGGCTCGATGGCCACCTGGATAACCGGGTCCGGGAAGTCCATGGACTCGAGGATGATCGGGTGATCCGGGTTGCACAGGGTGTCGCCGGTCGTAGTTTCCTTCAGGCCGATGAACGCGTAGATGTTGCCGGCGTCTGCGTGCTCGACCGGGTTCTCCTTGTTCGCGTGCATCTGGAAGAGCTTGCCCACGCGCTCCTTCTTGGACTTCGTGGAGTTGAGCATCTGCTCGCCCGGAATAGCCTGGCCGGAGTAGACGCGCACGTAGGTGAGCTTGCCGAAGAACGGGTGCACGGCGATCTTGAAGGCCAGTGCGGAGAACGGCTCTTCGACGGACGGCTTACGGAAGAGTTCCTCGGAGCCGTCGACGGAGGTGCCACGCACCTCGCCGATGTCCAGCGGGCTCGGCAGGTAGTCAACAACAGCGTCGAGGATCGGCTCGATGCCCTTGTTGCGGTATGCGGTACCGCAGAACACCGGGTAGATCTCGGAGTTCACGGTGAGCTTGCGGATGGCGCCCTTGATTTCCTCGATGGTGAGTTCTTCGCCACCGAAGTACTTCTCCATGAGCTCTTCGTCGGACTCGGCAACGGTCTCGAGAAGCTTCTCGCGGTACTCTTCTGCGAGCTCCTTGAGGTCCTCCGGGATCTCGGTGATCTGAGGCGGCGTGCCGGTCTCAACCTTGCCCGGCCACTGCAGAGCCTTCATCTCGAGCAGATCGACGACGCCGTCGAAGTCGTCCTCAGCGCCGATCGGAATCTGCATTACCAACGGCTTAGCGCCGAGGCGGTCGACAATGGTGCCGACGGTGTAGAAGAAGTCTGCACCCAGCTTGTCCATCTTGTTGACGAAGCAGATACGCGGTACGTCGTACTTCGCAGCCTGACGCCACACCTGCTCGGACTGCGGCTCAACGCCTTCCTTGCCGTCGAACACGGCGACAGCACCATCGAGCACGCGCAGGGAGCGCTCCACCTCAACGGTGAAGTCCACGTGACCCGGGGTGTCAATGATGTTGATCTGGTTGTTGTTCCAGAAACAGGTCACAGCTGCGGACGTAATGGTGATGCCGCGCTCTTTCTCCTGATCCATCCAGTCGGTGGTTGCGCCACCGTCGTGGGTTTCGCCGACCTTGCGGTTGATGCCCGTGTAGAACAGGATGCGCTCGGTGGTGGTGGTCTTACCGGCGTCAATGTGGGCCATGATGCCGATGTTGCGGACCTTGTGCAGGTCCTTAAGCACTTCTTGTGCCACGTTTGTTACCCCAACTTAATGTCGTCGACGCGGTGAAGCGTCTTTGTCGGTTAGTTGTCGTTAGTCAATTCTGCCACTTTGTTGCTCAAATGGCAGCGCGAGCTTGTGCTTATCGACGAAAACCCCGAAAACGCGGGCCCCACGAGGGGACACATATGCAGTTTCGGGGTCTGCCGACGATCATCTCGCTTCCAGCTCTTACCAGCGGTAGTGGGCGAAGGCGCGGTTGGCCTCTGCCATCTTGTGGACATCCTCGCGACGCTTCACGGATGCGCCGAGACCGTTGGAAGCATCCAGGATCTCGTTGGCGAGACGCTCGATCATCGAGTTCTCACGACGCTGGCGGGTAAAGGTGACCAGCCAACGCAGGGCGAGAGTGGTGGAGCGCTCCGGCTTGACGTCAACCGGGACCTGGTAGGTTGCGCCACCAACACGGCGGGAGCGAACCTCGAGGTCCGGGCGAACGTTGCCGATAGCCTTTTCCAGGGTGCCCACCGGATCGGTGCCGGTCTTCTCGCGGCAGATCTCGAGTGCGCCGTAGACGATGCGCTCGGCGGTGGACTTCTTGCCGTCCTGCAGGATCTTGTTCACAAGCTGGGTGACCAGCTCGGACTCGTATACCGGATCCTTAACGATGGGACGCTTCGGTGCTTGCTGCTTACGCATTGATTACTGTCCCTTCTTCGCGCCGTAGCGGGAACGTGCTTGCTTACGGTCCTTCACTGCCTGGGTATCGAGGGCGCCACGAACGATCTTGTAGCGCACACCCGGGAGGTCCTTCACACGGCCGCCGCGCACGAGCACCATGGAGTGCTCCTGCAGGTTGTGGCCCTCGCCCGGAATGTAAGCGGAAACCTCGACACCGGAGGTCAGGCGCACACGGGCGACCTTACGCAGTGCAGAGTTCGGCTTCTTCGGGGTGGTGGTGTACACGCGGGTGCACACGCCGCGGCGCTGCGGGGAGCCCTTCAGCGCAGCAGTAGCCACCTTCGCGCTCTTGGAGTGGCGGCCCTTGCGGACCAGCTGCTGAATAGTAGGCATTCAAGCCCTTTCTGTTCGCGCGTCCCGCTCACACATGGCCATACATGCAAAAATAGGGGCTCTTCTTCCGGGGCCCTGCCGTTTGCATGAACTACCTAGTGAACGAGTCGCATGGAGTTCGTTTAACTTCGCACCGATTCACACGGGCGAAACCTCAGATAATTTACAACACGCCAAGGCATGACGGCAAATCCGTGCTAGCTTTCGTGGCATGAGCGATGCGAACCTCCCCCGTAAGCGACTGAGCAGCGCGGAACGCGACCGTGCCGCCGCCTTCCTTCACGATGCATTCGTCGATGGACAGCTCACCGTCAACGAGTTCGACGAGCGCTCCCGCATGCTCTACGAGGCAACCTTTGTCGATGAGCTTCCTGCGCTTATCGACGATCTCTCCCCCGTCACCGCCCAACCCCATCCTCCGGCCCAGCGCCCTTCAGGAGTGAGGAACTACGTCACCGGCGAATCCGGCGGCTCCGGCTTCAGCCTTGCAGTCATGGGAGGCAGCGAGCGAGGCGGCGACTGGTTGGTAGCTCCGACGCACACCTCCTTCACCGTGATGGGCGGAAGCTCAATCGATCTGCGCGAGGCGAGGTTGAGTTCTCACGAGACCGAGATCAACGCATTCGCCATCATGGGTGGCATCGAGATCATCGTGCCAGACGATGTCCGAGTCGTCGATGCAGGAATTGGAATCATGGGTGGTTTCGGGGTGGAAACCCACTCGTCGTGCAGGTTTTCTCTCGCTGAGATTCCCGCCGATGCTCCGGTCATCCATGTTCGCGGGCTCGCACTCATGGGTGGCGTAGGAATCGTGCGCGCAGCCCGTGGTGCTCACATTTAGTATCAGCACAACAAAAAGCCCGGCCTCCCCTCAGCGGGGATGCCGGGCTTTGAAGCAGACCTAGCTAAGCCAGAATGCTGGGGCTGCCTTTAGAGCTCCTCGTAGCCGAACTCTTCCATCGGCACCGAAGCGCCGGTGAATTCGCCGTAGCCTTCGTCGCCGTAGATGGAATCGCCGAAGGTCGGGATGGCGTACGCCGCGGAGCGTGCCGCCTCGGTCGGCTTGACCTGGATGTTGCGGTAGCGGGAGATACCGGTACCAGCCGGGATCAACTTACCGATGATCACGTTCTCCTTCAGGCCGATGAGCTTGTCGGAACGCTTGTTAATCGCAGCGTCCGTGAGCACACGGGTGGTCTCCTGGAAGGAAGCAGCCGACAGCCAGGACTCGGTAGCCAGCGACGCCTTGGTGATGCCCATGATCTCGGAGCGCATCTCGGCCGGCTCGCCACCGTCTGCCACAGCAGCGGCGTTGACCTGGCGTGCCTCCGACAGGTCCACGAGCGTGCCCGGGAGGAACTCGGTGGTACCCGAGTCGATCACGGTGCCGCGACGCAGCATCTGGCGGATGATGATCTCGATGTGCTTGTCGTGAATGGACACACCCTGGGTGCGGTACACGGCCTGGACCTCGTCGATAAGGTGCTTCTCCACACCGCGACGGCCGAGAACCTCGAGCACGTCGTGCGGGTCAGCAGCACCGCGAAGCAGGCGCTCGCCCACCTCGACGTGGTCACCCTCGCGCAGGCCACGCTCGATCATGGCGTCCGGGTTGGACTCCATCGGGCGGCGAACCTGGGCCAGGCCCTGGCGCTTGGACAGCTTCTCGTAGACCACCACGTCGGAACCGTCATCCGGGTGGATGGTCAGCGTCCAGAAGTTGCCCTCGTCCTCGAGCGAGATCGTGCCGGCCACGGAAGCGATCGGGGCGCGGTTCTTCGGAACGCGGGCCTCGAAGAGCTCCTGGACACGCGGCAGACCACCGGTAATGTCGCCACCGACACCACCCTGGTGGAAGGTACGCATGGTCAGCTGAGTACCCGGCTCACCAATGGACTGTGCAGCCACGATGCCGACGGCTTCGCCGATGTCGACGAGGTGACCGGAGGCCATGGACTTGCCGTAGCACTTCGCGCAGACACCGGTCGGGGTCTGGCAGGTCAGCACGGAGCGAACCTTGACCTCGGTGATGCCGGCGGCCACGAGGTCGTCGATACGCTGCTCGCTCAACTCGGTACCAGCCTCGGCGATGACCTTGCCATCAGCGTCGGTGGCATCCGCAGCCAGAACGCGGCCGGAGACAGAGGTCTCGACCAGGTCGTGGCGGTGGAAAACGCCAGCGTTTTCCACGGCAACAGGAACCTTGAC
The DNA here is from genome assembly GCF_001837615.1 of Corynebacterium sp. HMSC070H05. Taxonomy (NCBI): domain Bacteria; kingdom Bacillati; phylum Actinomycetota; class Actinomycetes; order Mycobacteriales; family Corynebacteriaceae; genus Corynebacterium; species Corynebacterium sp. HMSC070H05. The sequence continues at coordinate 49,037 of NZ_KV833339.1, read as the reverse complement.
GCCCTGACGGGTGCCACAGTCCTCCTCGCGGACGATGACGTCCTGCGCCACGTCCACCAGACGACGGGTGAGGTAGCCCGAGTCAGCGGTACGCAGAGCGGTATCGGCAAGACCCTTACGGGAACCGTGGGAGTTGTTGAAGTACTCCATCACGGACAGGCCTTCGCGGAAAGAGGTCTTGATCGGGCGCGTGATGTACTCACCACGCGAGTTCACGACCATGCCCTTCATGCCGGCCAGGGTCCAGATCTGACGCATGTTACCTGCAGCACCGGACTTCACGATCATCGGAATCGGGTTGTCGTCCGGGTACAGGTCCTCGACGGCCTGACCAACCTTGTTGGTGGCATCCTGCCACAGCTCGACCAGACGGTCGTAACGGTTCTCCTCCGTAAGCGCGCCCTTCTCCCAGAACTTGCGCTCGATGGCCTCGGCTTCCTTCTCGTACTGCTCGAGGACTTCGTTCTTGTTCGGGAGAATCAGCACGTCGGACATGGAGATGGTGACGCCGGAACGGGTGGACCAGTAGAAGCCAGCGTCCTTCATCTTGTCCAGCACCTGAGCGACGGTGATCATCGGGTACTGCTCAACCATGGACTGGATGATGTCGCCGAGCAGCACCTTGCCGCCGCCACCGCCCTTACGGACCATGGCGCCTTCCTGGTACGGGAAGTTAAACGGCATGAGCTCGTTGAACATGATGCGACCAAGGGTGGTCTCCATCATCCACGGCTGACCCTTCGTCCAACCATCCGGGAACTGCTCTGCCTCGATCTCCTCCGTCGGACGCAGGTGATCGATGCGCACCTTGATCGGTGCCTGCAGGCCAAGCACGCCCAGGTCGTAGGCCATGATGGCCTCGCGGTAGGACGAGTAGACGCCGCGCTCCGGGCCGTTTTCGTCGGCAGGTGCGTATGCGCCCTCGCCGCCGATCTCCTGCGGGCCCTTGAGCATGGTCAGGAAGTACAGGCCGGTCACCATGTCCAGGCGCGGCATTGCCAGCGGCTTGCCGGACGCCGGGGACAGGATGTTGTTGGAGGACAGCATCAGGATGCGGGCCTCAGCCTGCGCCTCTGCGGACAGCGGCAGGTGGACTGCCATCTGGTCACCGTCGAAGTCGGCGTTGAATGCTTCACAGGCCAGCGGGTGCAGCTGAATTGCCTTACCCTCGACCAGCTTCGGCTCGAACGCCTGGATACCCAGACGGTGCAGGGTCGGTGCACGGTTGAGCAGCACTGGGTGCTCGGAAATCGCCTCTTCGAGGACGTCCCACACCTCAGGGCGCTGACGCTCCACCATGCGCTTGGCGGACTTGATGTTCTGCGCGTAGTCATTATCGACAAGGCGCTTCATCACGAACGGCTTAAACAGCTCAAGCGCCATACGCTTCGGCAGACCACACTCGTGCAGCTTCAGCTGCGGGCCGACGATAATCACGGAACGGCCGGAGTAGTCCACACGCTTACCCAGCAGGTTCTGGCGGAAGCGGCCCTGCTTGCCCTTGAGCAGATCAGACAGGGACTTCAGCGGACGGGTGCCCGGGCCGGTGACCGGACGGCCACGACGACCGTTGTCGAACAGGGCGTCAACGGACTCCTGCAGCATGCGCTTCTCGTTGTTCACGATGATCTCTGGTGCACCCAGGTCGATCATGCGCTTCAAACGGTTGTTGCGGTTGATCACGCGGCGGTACAGGTCGTTCAGGTCAGAGGTGGCAAAACGGCCACCGTCGAGCTGGACCATCGGACGCAGCTCCGGCGGGATCACCGGAATGGCGTCGAGGATCATGCCGGCCGGGTCGTTGCCCGAGCGCTGGAACGCAGCGACAACGCGCAGACGCTTCAGGGCGCGGACCTTCTTCTGGCCCTTGCCCTCGGCGATGATGCCACGCAGCTCCTCAGCCTCGGCGTCGAGGTCGAAGTTGCGGATCAGGGTCTGGATTGCCTCGGCGCCCATGCCGCCGGTGAAGTAATCCTCGTAACGGTCGACGAGTTCCTCGTAGAGGTTTTCGTCGATAATCATCTGCTTCGGAGCGAGCTTCTGGAAGGTGGTCCAGATCTCGTCGAGGCGCTCAACCTCGCGCTCGCCAGCCTCGCGCAGGTGCTGCATCTCCTTATCGGCAGCGTTCTGCACCTTCTTGCGAGCAGCAGCGGTTGCGCCGGAAGCCTCGAGCTCAGCGAGGTCCTCCTCCAGCTTCTGCGCACGGTCGGCGATCTCGGAGTTGGTGTCGTCCTCGACATCCTTCTTCTCCATCAACATCTCCGCCTCGAGGGTGGACATGTCGTTGTGGCGAGCCTCGTCATCAACAGAGGTGATGATGTTCGCCGCGAAGTAAATAATGCGCTCAAGGTCCTTCGGCGCCAGGTCGAGCAGGTAGCCCAGACGGGACGGCACACCCTTGAAGTACCAGATGTGCGTCACCGGAGCAGCCAGCTCAATGTGGCCCATGCGCTCACGGCGCACCTTGGACTTGGTCACCTCGACGCCGCAGCGCTCGCAGATGATGCCCTTGTAGCGGACACGCTTGTACTTACCGCAGGCACACTCCCAGTCACGGGTCGGACCGAAGATGCGCTCGCAGAACAGGCCGTCCTTTTCCGGCTTGAGCGTGCGGTAGTTAATGGTTTCAGGCTTCTTCACCTCGCCGTGGGACCAACGGCGAATATCGTCGGCGGTGGCCAGGCCGATGCGAAGCTCATCGAAGAGGTTTACGTCAAACACGTAAAAATTCCTTTTCTTTTAAGTGGTTGGCTATTGCGTTCGTTTGATCGTCGACAAGCAATTGCTTTACGACGACCACCTGGCGCCTAAGCGGTATCCGCCGCTGCACCCTCGTCGCGGGACAGGTTAATGCCGAGCGAGGAGCCAGCCTGATCAAACTCGTCGTCATCGCCGTCGAGCTCCATCGGCGTGCCATCAGTAGAGAGAACCTCCACGTTCAAGCACAGGGACTGCAACTCCTTGAGCAACACCTTGAAGGACTCCGGAATACCCGGATCCGGGATGTTGTCGCCCTTGACAATCGCCTCGTAAACCTTCACACGGCCGACCACGTCATCCGACTTAATGGTCAGCAGCTCCTGCAGCGTGTAGGCAGCGCCGTAAGCCTGCATTGCCCACACCTCCATCTCGCCGAAACGCTGGCCACCGAACTGAGCCTTACCGCCCAGCGGCTGCTGCGTAATCATCGAGTACGGACCAGTGGAACGAGCGTGAATCTTCTCGTCCACCAGGTGGTGCAGCTTCAGCATGTACATGTAGCCGACCGAAATCGGGTACTTGTACGGCTCACCGGAACGGCCGTCAAACAGGACGGTCTTACCGTCGCCGTCCACCATGACGTCGCCGTCGCGGTTCGGCTTGGAGTTAGCAAGCAGGCCTGCGATCTCGTCGTTGGTCGCACCGTCGAACACCGGGGTTGCGGTCAGCGACTCCGGCGGAACGTCGTACAGGTGCTCCGGCAGGGTCTCCAGCAACTTGGCGTTCGACGGATCGTCCGGGTTCACCGTCCAGCCGGCCTTCGCCAGCCAGCCCAAGTGGACCTCGAGCACCTGGCCGATGTTCATACGACGCGGCACACCGTGGGTGTTCAGGATGATGTCCACCGGGGTGCCGTCAGCCATGAACGGCATGTCCTCCTGCGGCAGGATCTTGCCCACGACACCCTTGTTGCCGTGGCGGCCAGCCATCTTGTCACCGTCCTGGATCTTGCGCTTCTGAGCCACGTACACGCGGATCATCTCGTTCACGCCCGGGGACAGATCGTCGTCATCGTCACGGGAGAAGCGACGCACAGCAATGACCTTGCCCTGCTCGCCGTGCGGCACCTTCAGGGAGGTGTCGCGGACCTCGCGGGCCTTCTCACCGAAGATGGCGCGCAGCAGACGCTCCTCCGGGGTCAGCTCGGTCTCACCCTTCGGGGTGACCTTACCGACGAGGATGTCGCCGTCACGCACGTCAGCACCGATACGGATGATGCCGCGCTCGTCCAGATCCTTCAGCACATCCTCGGACACGTTCGGGATCTCACGAGTGATCTCCTCGGCACCGAGCTTGGTGTCGCGGGCATCAATCTCGTGCTCCTCGATGTGCACGGAGGTGAGGATGTCCTCCTCCACCACGCGCTGGTTGAGGATGATGGCGTCCTCGTAGTTGTGGCCTTCCCACGGCATGAACGCAACCAGCAGGTTACGGCCGAGAGCCATCTCGCCGTCCTTGGTGCCCGGGCCGTCAGCGATAACCTGACCGGCCTCAACGCGGTCGCCCGCGCTCACGATCGGGGTCTGGTTGTAGCAGGTGCCCTGGTTCGTACGCTCGAAGGTGCGCAGCATGTAGGTGTCGCGGCCACCCTCATCATCCATGACGGTGATGTAGTCGCCCGTGACGTTCTCAATCACGCCGGCCTTCTTGGAAATGACGGTATCGCCAGCGTCGTATGCAGCACGCTGCTCCATACCGGTAGCCACGTATGCGGACTCGGCGCGCAGCAGCGGCACAGCCTGCTTCTGCATGTTCGCACCCATGAGGGCACGGTTCGCATCGTCGTGCTCGAGGAACGGAATCATCGCCGTAGCCACGGACACCATCTGACGCGGGGAAATATCCAGGTAGTCAACGCCCTTCGGGCCGACGACGCCGATGTCGCCGTCCTTGAGGCGGACCTCGATACGCTCACCGGTGAGGTTGCCGTCCTTATCCATCGGGGTGGCCGCCTGCGCAATGGCGTAGCGGTCCTCCTCGTCGGCGGTGAGGTAATCAATCTGATCGGTCAGCTTGCCGTCTTCGACCTTCTGGTACGGCGTCTCAATGAAACCGAACGGGTTGACGCGCGCGTACGAGGACAGCGCACCAATCAGACCAATGTTCGGGCCTTCCGGGGTCTCAATCGGGCACATACGGCCGTAGTGCGACGGGTGCACGTCTCGCACCTCGATGCCGGCGCGCTCACGCGACAAACCACCCGGACCAAGCGCAGACAGACGACGCTTGTGGGTCAGGCCAGACAGAGAGTTGTTCTGGTCCATGAACTGCGACAGCTGCGAGGTACCGAAGAACTCGCGGATCGCAGCGGAGACCGGACGCACGTTAATCAGCGACGTCGGGGTAATCGACTCCGCATCCTGGGTGGTCATGCGTTCACGCACGACGCGCTCCATACGGGACAGGCCAACGCGTACCTGGTTCTGGATCAGCTCACCCACGGTGCGCAGACGACGATTACCGAAGTGGTCGATGTCGTCGGTGTTGATCGGGATGATCTCACCGGACGGGGAGGTCATCTCCGACTCACCTGCGTGCAGACGCACCAAGTACTCGAGGGTGGTAGCAATGTCCTCTTCGGTCAGCGTCATCAAACCGTCGTGATCGCCGCCGAGACCAAGCTTGCGGTTGACCTTGTAACGGCCCACGCGAGCCAGGTCGTAACGCTTCGCCTTGAAGAACGAGTTCTCCAGCAGGGACTGCGCAAGGTCACGCGTCGGCTGCTCGCCCGGACGCTGCTTGCGGTAAATCTCCAGCAGAGCCTCGTCGGTGTTGTTCACACCGTCGTTTTCCAGGGTGGACATCATGATCTCGGAGAAGCCGAAGCGCTCCGTGATCTGTTCCGTGGTCCAACCCAGAGCCTTCAGCAGGACGGTAACCGGCTGGCGACGCTTACGGTCAATACGCACACCAACGGTGTCACGCTTGTCCACGTCGAACTCGAGCCAAGCGCCGCGAGACGGGATAACCTTCACGGAGTGCAGCGGGCGCTCCGTGGACTTATCAATCGACTCGTCGAAGTACACGCCCGGCGAACGCACCAGCTGGGAGACAACGACACGCTCGGTGCCGTTGACAATGAAGGTGCCCTTGTCGGTCATCAGCGGGAAATCGCCAATGAACACGGTCTGGGACTTAATCTCCTGCGTGTCGTTGTTAATGAACTCCGCGGTCACATACAGCGGCGCGGAGTAGTTGATGTCCTTGTCCTTGCACTCGTCGATCGTGTACTTCACGTCTTCGAAGCGCGGCTCGGACAACGTCAGGCTCATGTTGCCCGAGTAGTCCTCGATCGGGGAGATCTCCTCAAGAATGTCCTCAAGGCCCGAGGTGACGCGTGCATCATCGCCACGGCTCGCCTGCTCATGATCACGCCACTCCGACGTACCGACGAGCCACGCGAACGATTCGAGCTGCACATCGAGCAAGCCCGGGACGGTAATGGGCTCGTTAATCTTCGCGAACGAATAACGTTCCGGAGCCCCCGGGATTTCAGCCATATTCATGGTCTGGTCTGAGACTGCCAAGTTGGGTCCTTCCAGCACCTCTGGCGGATGCTCACCGGCCCGCGTCTGGCTTCGCGGTCCAGCGGCATTTCCGCAGGATAAGTTAGCATTTGGTCTGCTTCGGAAGACCCGCCCCCAGAGACAACAAAATCACCTTGTCAAATAGGAAATTCTCATCCGTATGCACAAGGCTTCAATGACGTACTGGAGACGGCTTCCAGCGCAACGAGCAAGCTTATACAAAAGCTAACAAATTGTAAAGGGCCCTATCGGGCACTCAACCCCCCGCGTTACAACCCTCAAACACCCGAGCCGTCCGGTGTCATCGTCCAAGTTGCTGGGGGCAGCCTACCACCCCACCCGCGAGACTCGTCAATTTCGACGCGCCGAAATAACCGAACCAATCAGCCCCACCAGGGCCAACACCGCGCCAACACCGGTGACAATCCACCACAACAACGGATTGGCCGCCTTCGGCTGCGCCTGACCAACCCGCTGCACAAGTTCCGTGACCTGCGCCTCGTCCATACGTCCGTCATAGGTCAGCACGTTCTGCACGCCGTTACCCTCGGCGTCGGCATAGTAGTCGTCGACACGCTCGTTGATGCCCACAACAACGCCCGTTTGCTCGTCGACAAGCAACTCGCGCTCCGCCGCATGAGTAAAGAACGTACGTTCACCGTCGATCGTGAGCGTGTTACGCGGATCGGCGTAGCGCTGCGCGATATTCGTCGGCGCGACCGTCTGCTGGTAGCGGTTGACGGTGCGTCCGCCGATCTCTTGCGTATCGACGAACCGCGCCACCGCCGAACCACGCAACACCGGATCAAACACGTCCACGTCCGACGCAGGCGCGGGCGACGGGAATTTCAGCCACACACCATTCACCGCCACCTGAGCAGCAGGCATCGCAAAAATTACCTGCGCCTGCGCCGGCGACAACGCCTCACCCGACACCCGATCCAACTCATACGACCACGTCGTCGCAGACACCAAATTCTCAAAATCCCCCGGAGCCTCACCCGCTCGCACCGAATCCCCCACACGAATAGCCGCCCGCTCATCTCCCGAAGGCTCCATCACCTCCAAATGCAACTGACGCGTCACCGGCGCCGACTCCCCCGCACGCATGCCATCCGGATCCGTAATCGTCCACGTCGCATCCCCCAACGCCAACGGCAACCGCTCCCCTGACAACAACACCCGCGGCGCCAACATCCCAGCAACCACCAGCGCAATACCCACACCAGCAACCAACGCGGCCAAGGAACGGGAAAAACGCAGCATGGTCCGAAATCTTAGCGCAGGACAAGCGAAACCCCCGCCAGCCGGTAAACGTACCGGTGGGCGGGGGTGTCGTCGAAAAGCGAAAGGCTCTTACTTGAGGGTGACCTTTGCGCCAGCCTCCTCGAGCTTAGCCTTAGCAGCCTCAGCGTCGTCCTTGGAAGCGCCTTCCAGGATGGCCTTCGGGGTACCCTCAACCATTTCCTTAGCGTCCTTCAGGCCCAGGCCCGGAACGAGCTCGCGGACAGCCTTAATGACACCGATCTTCTTGTCGCCAGCGTCCTCGAGGACAACGTCGAACTCGTCCTTCTCCTCAGCAGCCGGAGCATCGCCAGCAGCGCCCGGAGCAGCAGCAACTGCAACCGGAGCAGCAGCGGTCACGTCGAAGACCTCCTCGAATTCCTTCAGGAACTCGGAAAGTTCGATGAGGGTCATTTCCTTGAACTGCTCAATGAGCTCGTCCTTGGTGAGCTTAGCCATGATGGCTTCCTTTCTTTAGGTGGGCGTCTGCAGCCCAGATGTAAAAGTTTGCTTACGCGGCTTCCTGCTTGTCCTGCAGCGCAGCGACAAGACGAGCCGTCTTGGAGGCCGGAGCCTGGAACAGGCCGGCAGCCTTTGCCAGAGAACCCTCGAACGCACCAGCGATCTTCGCAAGGGTGGTCTCGCGGTTGTCCATCTCAGCCAGAGCGTCGATCTGGGAAGCGTCCAGGACGTTACCGTCCATGAAGCCGCCCTTGATCACGAACGCGTCGTGGTCCTTGTTGAACTTCTTCATCACCTTCGCAGCATCAACAGCCGCGTCGCCCTTGATGAACGCAACAGCGGTCGGGCCGGTGAGAAGATCGTCGAGACCCTCAATGCCCTGCTCATTAGCAGCGATCTTGATGAGAGTGTTCTTGGCGACGTGGTACTCGACATCAAAGCCCATATCGCCGCGCAGCTGCTGGAGCTGGCCGACGGTCAGGCCACGGTACTCAGTCAGCACGATGGAGTCCGCCTCAGCGAACTTCTCCTTCAGAGCTGCAAGTTCCGCAACATTCTTCGGGTTTGCCATGACACACGCCTCCTTCCGATACTTCATGTCCTTCAATCCGCCCGGAGCACCAATGAAAAATGCCCCGTGCAGAAGGCACGGGGCAGACGCAAGTCCAGCCTCGTTTCTCCTGCGTGGGTCGATCCCTGGAATGGGATACCTTCGACTCCCTTACGGAAGTGACCGACGGTCTTCGGTGAAACTTGAGCGCGACCCTTACGGATCGCTCAAACTTCGGTTGGGTATCTTAGCGGGTTTCGCCGCGAGGTCAAATTGCCTGTGGATAAGCCATTGCTTTTCCACTACTTTTCGACGACCCCACGCCCAGTTATCCACAGGCCAGGTGCGCTTTCTCTGTTGACGGTTTAGCGTTTTATGTATGAATTCGTTCGAGGTGTTAGTGCAGG